>NZ_RCNZ01000122.1:0-120614 GCF_004307525.1 Pseudomonas sp. Sample_21
CCAGCAACTGTCGCTGACCGGTACCGACCTGGAAGTCGAGCTGGTCGGTCGTGTGGAACTCGAAGAGCCGGCCGAAACTGGCTCTATCACCGTGCCGGCGCGCAAGCTGATGGACATCTGCAAAAGCCTGCCCAACGACGCGCTGATCGATATCAAGGTCGACGAGCAGAAACTGGTGGTGAAGGCCGGCCGCAGCCGCTTCACCCTGTCGACCCTGCCGGCCAACGATTTCCCGACTGTTGAAGAAGGCCCGGGCTCACTGACGTGCAGCCTGGAGCAGAGCAAACTGCGTCGTCTGATCGAACGCACCAGCTTCGCCATGGCCCAGCAGGACGTGCGTTATTACCTCAACGGCATGTTGCTGGAAGTTTCCGCTGGTGTGATCCGCGCCGTGGCCACCGACGGTCACCGTTTGGCGATGTGCTCGATGCAGGCCGATATCGGTCAGCCGGATCGTCATCAGGTGATCGTACCGCGCAAAGGTATCCTCGAACTGGCGCGTCTGCTCACCGAGCCGGACGGCAATGTCAGCATCGTCCTCGGTCAGCATCACATCCGCGCCACCACGGGCGAGTTCACTTTCACCTCGAAACTGGTCGACGGTAAATTCCCGGATTACGAGCGCGTCCTGCCGAAAGGTGGCGACAAACTGGTACTCGGCGATCGTCAGGCATTGCGTGAAGCCTTCAGCCGTACGGCGATTCTGTCCAACGAGAAGTACCGCGGTATCCGTCTTCAGCTGGCCAGCGGTCAGTTGAAGATCCAGGCCAACAACCCGGAGCAGGAAGAGGCGGAAGAGGAAGTGGGTGTTGAATACAACGGCGGCTCGCTGGAGATCGGCTTCAACGTCAGCTACCTGCTCGACGTGCTGGGCGTGATGACCACTGAGCAGGTTCGCCTGATCCTGTCCGACTCCAACAGCAGTGCGCTGGTGCAAGAGTCCGACAATGACGACTCGGCTTACGTTGTCATGCCGATGCGTCTGTAATCAGCTGATCCTGAATGTCGTTAAGTCGTGTTTCGGTCACCGCGGTGCGCAATCTGCACCCGGTGACCTTCTCCCCCTCCCCCCGCATCAACATTCTTTACGGCGCCAACGGCAGCGGCAAAACCAGTGTTCTGGAAGCCATTCATCTGCTGGGGCTTGCCCGTTCGTTTCGCAGCACGCGGCTGTTGCCCGTCATTCAGTACGAACAGCTCGCCTGTACTGTATTTGGTCAGGTTGAGCTGGCTGAAGGCGGGCACAGTGCGCTGGGGATTTCTCGCGACCGTCAGGGCGAGTTCCAGATTCGCATCGATGGCCAGAACGCCCGTAGCGCTGCGCAGCTGGCGGAGATCCTGCCGTTGCAGTTGATCAACCCGGACAGCTTCCGTCTGCTGGAAGGAGCGCCAAAGATTCGCCGGCAGTTTCTCGACTGGGGTGTGTTCCACGTTGAACCGCGTTTCATGGCCACTTGGCAGCGTTTGCAGAAGGCGCTGCGCCAGAGAAACTCCTGGCTGCGGCATGGTACACTTGACGCCGTTTCGCAAGCGGTTTGGGACAGGGAACTGTGCCAGGCCAGCGCTGAAATCGATGAATACCGCCGCGCTTACATCACAGCCTTGAAACCGGTCTTCGAACAGACCTTGAGCGAACTGGTTGAGCTCGAGGGTTTGACGCTCAGCTATTACCGAGGCTGGGACAAGGACCGCGAATTGAGCGCCGTACTCGCCGGTTCCGTGCAACGGGACCAGCAGATGGGGCACACCCAGGCCGGACCGCAACGAGCTGATTTGCGTCTCAGATTGGGCGCACACAATGCCGCGGACATCCTGTCCCGGGGTCAGCAGAAGCTTGTGGTCTGTGCACTACGGATTGCCCAAGGGCACCTGGTCAGCCAGGCCCGCCGCGGACAGTGTATTTATCTGGTGGATGACTTGCCGTCCGAGCTGGACGAGAGCCACCGTCGCGCGCTGTGCCGCTTGCTGGAAGACTTACGCTGCCAGGTGTTCATCACCTGTGTAGATCACGAATTACTGAGGGAAGGCTGGCAGACGGAAACGCCAGTCGCTTTGTTCCACGTGGAACAGGGCCGTATCACCCAGACCCACGACCATCGGGAGTGAAGGCATTGAGCGAAGAAAATACGTACGACTCAACGAGCATTAAAGTGCTGAAAGGCCTGGATGCCGTACGCAAACGTCCCGGTATGTACATTGGTGACACCGACGATGGCAGCGGTCTGCACCACATGGTGTTCGAGGTGGTCGACAACTCGATCGACGAAGCCCTCGCCGGCCATTGCGACGACATCAGCATCATCATCCACCCGGACGAGTCCATCACCGTTAAAGACAACGGTCGTGGCATCCCGGTAGACGTGCATAAAGAGGAAGGCGTTTCCGCCGCCGAGGTCATCATGACCGTCCTCCACGCTGGCGGTAAGTTCGACGACAACTCCTACAAGGTTTCCGGCGGTCTGCACGGTGTAGGTGTTTCGGTAGTGAACGCACTGTCCGAAGAGCTGGTACTGACCGTTCGCCGCAGTGGCAAGATCTGGGAACAGACTTACGTTCACGGCGTGCCTCAGGCACCGATGGCCATCGTTGGCGACAGCGAAACCACCGGTACCCAGATCCACTTCAAGGCTTCCAGCGAAACCTTCAAGAACATTCACTTCAGCTGGGACATCCTCGCCAAGCGCATTCGTGAACTGTCCTTCCTCAACTCCGGTGTCGGCATCGTCCTCAAGGACGAGCGCAGCGGCAAGGAAGAGCTGTTCAAGTACGAAGGCGGCCTGCGTGCGTTCGTTGAATACCTGAACACCAACAAGACCGCGGTCAATCAGGTGTTCCACTTCAACATCCAGCGTGAAGACGGCATCGGCGTGGAAATCGCCCTGCAGTGGAACGACAGCTTCAACGAGAACCTGTTGTGCTTCACCAACAACATTCCGCAGCGCGACGGCGGCACCCACCTGGTGGGCTTCCGTTCGGCACTGACGCGTAACCTGAACAACTACATCGAGCAGGAAGGTCTGGCGAAGAAGCACAAAGTCGCCACCACCGGTGACGATGCCCGTGAAGGCCTCACCGCGATCATTTCGGTGAAGGTGCCGGATCCGAAGTTCAGCTCGCAGACCAAAGACAAGCTGGTGTCTTCCGAAGTGAAGACTGCGGTCGAGCAGGAGATGGGCAAATACTTCTCCGACTTCCTCTTGGAGAACCCGAACGAAGCCAAGCTGGTAGTCGGCAAGATGATCGACGCCGCCCGTGCCCGTGAAGCTGCGCGCAAGGCCCGTGAGATGACCCGCCGCAAAGGCGCGCTGGACATCGCCGGCCTGCCGGGCAAGCTCGCCGACTGCCAGGAAAAAGATCCGGCGCTGTCCGAACTGTACTTGGTGGAAGGTGACTCCGCGGGCGGTTCTGCCAAGCAGGGACGTAACCGCAAGACCCAGGCGATCCTGCCGTTGAAGGGCAAGATCCTCAACGTCGAGAAAGCGCGTTTCGACAAGATGATCTCTTCCCAGGAAGTGGGCACGCTGATCACCGCGCTGGGCTGCGGCATCGGTCGCGAAGAGTACAACATCGACAAGCTGCGCTATCACAACATCATCATCATGACCGATGCTGACGTCGACGGTTCGCACATCCGCACCCTGCTGCTGACCTTCTTCTTCCGTCAGCTGCCGGAGCTGATCGAGCGTGGCTACATCTACATCGCCCAGCCACCGCTGTACAAGGTCAAGAAAGGCAAGCAAGAGCAATACATCAAAGACGACGACGCCATGGAAGAGTACATGACGCAGTCGGCCCTGGAAGATGCAAGCCTGCACCTGAACGAAGAAGCCCCGGGCATTTCCGGTGAAGCGCTGGAACGTCTGGTCAACGACTTCCGCATGGTCATGAAGACCCTCAAGCGTCTGTCGCGCCTGTACCCACAGGAGCTGACCGAGCACTTCATCTACCTGCCGGCCGTCAGCCTCGAAACCCTTGGCGACCACGCAGCAATGCAAGAGTGGCTGGCCCAGTACGAAGTCCGCCTGCGCACCAACGAGAAGTCCGGCCTGGTCTACAAGGCCAGCCTGCGCGAAGACCGTGAACGTGGCGTCTGGCTGCCAGAGGTCGAACTGATCTCCCACGGCCTGTCGAACTACGTCACCTTTAACCGCGACTTCTTCGGCAGCAACGACTACAAAACTGTTGTCACCTTGGGCGCGCAACTGAGCACCCTGCTCGACGAAGGCGCGTACATCCAGCGTGGCGAGCGCAAGAAAGCCGTTACCGAGTTCAAGGAAGCCCTCGACTGGCTCATGGCCGAAAGCACCAAGCGCCACACCATCCAGCGCTACAAAGGTCTGGGCGAAATGAACCCTGATCAGCTGTGGGAAACCACCATGGACCCAAGCGTGCGCCGCATGCTGAAAGTCACCATCGAAGACGCCATCGGGGCAGACCAGATCTTCAACACCCTGATGGGTGATGCGGTCGAACCTCGCCGAGACTTCATCGAAAGCAACGCGTTGGCGGTTTCCAACCTGGATTTCTGATCCTGATTGCTACCCGCTCATGAAAAACCCCGGCCAATGCCGGGGTTTTTTTTGCCTCACTCATTCCCAGTGCCGACACTCTCCAACCGATACCCATACCCATAAATCGTCAGCAACTGCCAACCCCGATCCGCTGTCAGCCCGAGCTTGTTGCGCAATCGGTAGATGTGCGTATCCAGTGGCCGCGAGGAAGTCGTCTCTTCGTTCGGCCAGAAGCGCTCGTACAGATAATCCCGCGACAATGGCCGCCCCAGGTTGCTGAACAGGCAGCGCGCCAAGCGGTATTCGCGTTCGGTCATGAGGATCGGTTTGCCTTCACGGGTGACGGTCAGTTCGGCGTCGTCGAAAGTCAGATCGTGAAACGTCTGTATTTCGCCCGCCGCGCTGCGCGGTTGGCTATGCCGACGCAATACCGCAGCCACCCTCGCCTTCAACTCATTGGGGCGAAACGGCTTGCTGACATAATCGTCGGCCCCGGCATTCAAGGCTTGAACGATATCGCTCTCGCCATCGCGGCTGGTGAGCATGATTGCAGCGGGTGGCGCGTCCATGTGTTCGCGGGTCCAGCGCAGCAGTGCCAGGCCCGTGAGATCAGGAAGTTGCCAATCGAGAATCAACAGGTCGAAGGTTTCCCGGCGCAACTGGCGCAACAAGTCTTCGCCGCGCTCGAAGCTGTGCAGCGACCACGGCTGTTCGCCAGCTTCGGCCATTTGCTCCAGGGTTTGCTCGACCCGGCGCAGTTCGGCGGGTTCGTCGTCCAGAATGGCAACGCGCATCGGCGGTGTTCCTTGTCGCTGGGGCTGGGATGTCGACAATAACGACTCCCCGGCCGCGATGAAAGAAGCAGCCCGTCGGTGGTCGACGTCCGCTATGATTCTTCGGGTCTACGCCTCAGACCTGAGACCTATGAAACCATTCCCACTGCCCTGCCCTATGCCTCATGCATAACACTCAACGCCGACGTGAAAGTCGTGAGCCGAGCCAGGTCCAGCGTCTGTTCCGCCGGCTGGTGCGCGAGTGGTTGTGGATAAGTCTAGTGCTGTTGCCGCTGACTGCCTTGTTGTCTCATCGCGCCCAGATCAATCTGCATAATCCCTCGCCAGCGCCCGGCGCGCTGTTGTCCGTGGCGATGGTCGCGGGTGTGCTGGGATTGTTGCTGTGGCGGCCGCGTTGGGCGCTGTGGGTCACCTTGATCGGCATGGCCTGTGCGCTGATTGCCAGCGCCCTCCTGGCCGAAGTCCGCTACTGGTGGTCGCCAACGCCAGCAGCGCTGGGGATGTTGTTCGGTTACCTGATCTGGAACTGGCGACGCCTGAGCGTGGTGCTGACCTATTTCGGCTGGGAGCTGGCACGTCTGGACAGCGAACCGAAAGTCTTCCCAGAACGCCGCCGGACCCGCTTCACCGGTGCCGACCGTTTGCAGGGCCAGATCATGGCGCTCGAACAAGCCATGAGCCGCACCCGCGACACCCGGCGGTTCATTGCCGATGGCCTGGAATACCTGCCGGTGGCGACGCTGATCAGTGATCCGCTGGGCAAGATTCTGCTGGGCAATCGCAAGGCGCGCGAACTGTTCGAAGATTCGCTGGTGGGCGATGACGTACTCGAGCAACTGGCGCGGCTCGGCTATCCGGAATTATCCACAGCGCCGCGACCGCCGCTGGCCACCCTGCCGCTGCTGGAATTTCGCGATCACAAAGAGCGCAGTCTGCGCCTGGAAAGAGCGGCGCTGCTGCCGGTCGACGGCGATACGCCAATCGGTTGGCTGCTCAGCCTGACGGACTTGAGTGCCGAGCGTGCGGCCGAGGAGCAGCGCGGCGTGCTGCTGCGTTTTCTTTCCCACGACCTGCGCGCCCCCCATTCGGCGATCCTCGCCCTGCTGGATGTGCATCGTCATCAGGCCGGCGCTGATGCGCCGTTATTCGAGCAGATTGAGCGTCAGGTGCGCCGCGCGCTGGATCTGACCGATGGTTTTGTCTTGTTGGCGCGGGCTGAGTCCGAGACCTATCAGTTCTGCCCGACATTGTTCGCGATGCTGGTATTGGACGTCCTCGATCAGGCCCTGCCCATCGCCCAGCAGAAACGCATCGAGCTGCTCAACAAAGTTGATGAGGAATGTCAGGAGCGGCTGATTCTGGCCGATCAGGGATTGCTGACTCGCGCCCTGTTCAACCTGCTGGAAAACGCGATCAAGTACAGCCCGGCAGACAGCACGGTGCAACTGACGGTCAGCTGTGATGGGCAGTGGCTGCGCTGCGAATTGTCCGATCAGGGCAAGGGCATTGCCGCCGATGAATTGCCTGACCTGTTCAGCCAGTATCGGCGTTTCTCCTCCGCCCAGGGCATCGACGGTGTGGGCCTGGGTCTGTCGATGGTCAAAGCCGTGATTGATCATCATGACGGCACAATCGAGTGTCGCAGCGTGGTCGACGCGGGAACCACATTCCGCATCGATTTGCCGCTGATTTCTGAATGAAAAAGAGGCACAAAAAAACCGGCTATAACGACCGGTTTTTTTACATCCGAATAAAACTTATGCACGGATTTCGTTTAACTTATCGATTTAAAAATATCGATGAAAATCAATAAGTTACAAAACGATCACGGACTTTTGAAGCAAAAGCGTACACAGGTTATCCACAAAATTCAGACAGCCAGTTGATCACTCGCGGCCGGTGCCTGTGGCGCCGGTGGCAGCGAGCCCATATCGCGCTGGGTCTTCTCGTTCCACGCCTGCACACGGTCATTGAGATCAGCGATGGCGCGCGGCCCGCTGCCTTCGGCATACATCGGTTCGCCAATGACCACGGTGATCACTCCGGCCTGTTTGCCCCAGCCGATTTTTGGCCAGAATTTGCCGGCATTGTGTGCAATCGGCAGCACCGGAAGCGCCGCATTCACCGCCAACGCGCTGCCACTGCGGGAGAACTTCCCAACGGTGCCGTAGGGGACTCGTGTGCCTTCGGGAAAGATCAGCACCCAGACGTTGTCCTTGAGCAGCTCGTCGCCTTTGGCCGCAACTTGTTTGAGCGCTGCCTTCGGGTTGTCGCGGTCGATGGCGATCGGGCGCAGCATGGCCATGGCCCAGCCGAAGAACGGCACGTAAAGCAATTCGCGCTTGAGTACTTGGCTCAATGGCGAGAAATAAGCGGAGAGAAAGAACGTCTCCCATGTGCTCTGGTGGTTCGATTGAATCACGCAGGGCCGGTCCGGCACGTTTTCCGCGCCTTTGATTTCGTAGCGGATGCCAAGGAACACCTTGGTCAGCCACAGGGCGCAACGGCACCAGTACACGTTGATGAAACGATAGCGCGCCTTGAAGGACAGAAACGGCGCGATAAAAAAGCTCAGGCTGCACCACAGCAACGCTGTTGTGCCCAGCAGCAGGTAGAAAAGAAAGATTCTGAAGGCCCGCAGTATCGACATGGCGACGGTTACCGTTACGGGGCAATGCCCGACTGTTCAAGCGCACTCCCGAGCAATCCCTGGCCAGGAAATTCAGAAGTACTCTAGTTGTGGATAAGTTCTGCGGCTATCGCCGCCAGATCGTCAAAAATCAGAGTGCCAACCGGCAGGGTTTTGCCCTGAGTCTTTTCGCCTTTCCCGGTCTTCACCAAAACTGGCTGTGAATCGACGGCTTTGGCGGCCTCCAGGTCACCAAGGCTGTCGCCGACGAACCAGACGTTGGTCAACGGCACCGTGTAATGCTCGGCAATGGCTTTCAGCATTCCCGGTTTCGGTTTGCGGCAATCGCAACCTTCGTCCGGGCCATGCGGGCAATACACGATCAGACCGACTTCGCCGCCCTGCTCCGCGACCAGCTCGCGCAGGCGCGCGTGCATGGCCTCGAGGGTGGCGAGGTCGTAGTAGCCGCGAGCAATGCCCGACTGGTTGGTGGCCACCGCCACCGTCCAGCCGGCCTTGCTCAACTGCGCAATCGCTTCGATCGAGCCGGGCAGCGGAATCCACTCCTCCACCGACTTGATGTAGGCATCGGAGTCGTAATTGATCACGCCGTCACGATCGAGAATCAGCAGTTTCAACAGCAATCCCTCAACCCAGCAGCGAAATGTCGGCAACACCGAGGAACAGGCCACGCAGACGCGCCAGCAGCGCGTAACGGTTGGCTCGCACATTGGCATCGTCGGCATTGACCATCACCGCGTCGAAGAACGCATCGACCGGCTCGCGCAGTGCCGCCAGGCGTGCCAGCGATTCGTTGTACTGACGCGCCGCGGCCATTGGCTGCACGGCTTGATCCGCTTGCTGGATTGCCGAATACAGCGAGAACTCGTTGGCGTTGTCGAAATACTTGGCTTCGACCACGGTCGGTACCGAGCCTTCGACTTTGCTCAACAGGTTCGACACACGCTTGTTCACCGCCGCCAGCGCTGCCGCTTCCGGCAGTTTGCGGAAGGCCTGCACCGCCTGCACACGCTGGTCGAAGTCCAGCGCCGAACCCGGCTTCAGTGCACGTACCGACAGGTAGGTGGCGACGTCGACGCCTTCGTCTTCATAACGCGCACGCAGGCGGTCGAAGATGAATTCCAGCACGGCTTCGTTGAGACCGGCCGCCTTGACCTTGCCGCCGAACGCATTCACCGCGAAAGCCACGGCGTCGTTCAGGTCCAGATCCAGTTGTTTCTCGATCAGGATCCGCAGCACGCCCAGTGCCGCACGGCGCAGGGCATACGGGTCTTTGCTGCCGGTTGGCAGCATGCCGATACCGAAGATGCCGACCAGAGTGTCGAGCTTGTCGGCGATGGCGACAGCTGCACCGGTCAGGGTCGCCGGCAATTCAGCCCCGGCACCGCGTGGCATGTACTGCTCGTTCAGTGCCAGCGCGACATCCTGTGGCTCGCCGTCATTGAGGGCGTAGTAGTAACCGGCGACACCTTGCATCTCCGGGAACTCGCCGACCATTTCGGTGGCCAGGTCACACTTCGACAGCAGGCCCGCACGGGCAGCCCACGAGGCGTTGCCGCCGATGCGCGCGGCGATGTACGCGGCCAGTTTCGATACGCGCTCGGCCTTGTCGTAGACGCTGCCAAGTTTTTCCTGGAACACCACGTTCTGCAGGCGCAGGTTGAAGTCTTCGAGTTTCTGCTTCTTGTCCTGCTTGAAGAAGAACTCGGCGTCGGTCAGGCGTGGGCGCACCACTTTCTCGTTACCGGCGATGATCTGCTGCGGGTCTTTGCTTTCGATGTTGGCCACGGTAATGAAACGTGGCAGCAACTTGCCGTCGGCATCCAGCAGGCAGAAGTACTTCTGGTTGTCCTGCATGGTGGTGATCAGCGCTTCCTGCGGCACGTCGAGGAAGCGTTCTTCAAACGAGCACACCAGCGGCACCGGCCATTCGACCAGCGCGGTCACTTCGTCAAGCAATGCCGGCGGAACGATCGCCGTGCCTTCCTGACGGGTGGCCAGCTCTTCGGTGCGCTTGCTGATGATCTCGCGACGCTCGTTGGCATCGGCCAATACGTAAGCGGCACGCAGGTCGGCGAGGTAGCTCGACGGCGAACCGATGCGTACGGCTTGCGGATGGTGGAAACGGTGACCACGGGATTCACGGCCAGCCTTCTGTGCGAGGATCGTGCAGTCGATGACCTGATCACCGAGCAGCATCACCAGCCATTGGGTCGGACGCACGAATTCTTCCTTGCGCGCACCCCAACGCATGCGTTTCGGGATCGGCAGGTCGTTCAGCGAATCTTCGACGATGGTCGGCAGCAGGCTCGCGGTCGGCTTGCCGGCGATGTTCTGGCTGTAGCGCAGTTTCGGACCGCTCTGGTCGATTTCGCTCAGCTCGACGCCGCACTTCTTGGCGAAGCCCAGGGCGGCCTGAGTCGGATTGCCATCAGCGTCGAACGCGGCCTGACGTGGCGGGCCGTCGAGGTTGATGCTGCGATCCGGCTGCTGAGTAGCCAGCGCAGTGATCAGCACGGCCAGACGACGTGGCGCGGCATACACGGTTTTGCTTTCGTAGCTCAGGCCGGCGGCTTGCAGGCCCTTGTCGATACCGGCGAGGAACGCATCAGCCAAAGTGTTCAGGGCTTTGGGTGGCAGTTCTTCGGTGCCCAGTTCAACCAGAAAATCTTGCGCACTCATTGTGCAGCCTCCAGCTTGGCCAGTACTTCGTCACGCAGGTCCGGGGTCGCCATCGGGAAGCCCAGCTTGGCGCGGGCCAGCAGGTAGGCTTGCGCAACGGAACGCGCCAGGGTGCGTACGCGCAGAATGTATTGCTGACGCGCGGTCACCGAGATCGCCCGGCGCGCATCCAGCAGGTTGAAGGTGTGCGACGCCTTCAGCACCATTTCGTAGCTCGGCAACGGCAGCGGCTGGTCGAGTTCGATCAGGCGCTTGGCTTCGCTTTCATAGAAGTCGAACAACTCGAACAGTTTGTCGACGTTGGCGTGTTCGAAGTTGTAGGTGGACTGCTCCACTTCGTTCTGGTGGAACACATCGCCATAGGTGACTTTGCCGAACGGGCCGTCAGCCCAGACCAGGTCGTAGACCGAATCGACGCCTTGCAGGTACATCGCCAGACGCTCGAGACCGTAGGTGATCTCGCCGGTCACCGGGTAGCACTCGATGCCGCCCGCTTGCTGGAAGTAGGTGAACTGGGTGACTTCCATGCCATTGAGCCAGACTTCCCAGCCCAGACCCCAGGCGCCGAGGGTCGGCGATTCCCAGTTGTCTTCGACGAAGCGGATGTCGTGCACCAGCGGGTCGAGGCCGACATGCTTGAGCGAGCCCAGGTACAGTTCCTGGAAGTTGTCCGGGTTCGGCTTCAGGACTACCTGGAACTGGTAGTAGTGCTGCAGACGGTTCGGGTTTTCGCCGTAACGGCCGTCAGTCGGACGGCGGCTTGGCTGCACGTACGCGGCGTTCCAGGTTTCCGGGCCGATGGCGCGCAGGAAGGTCGCGGTGTGGAAAGTGCCGGCGCCTACTTCCATATCGTAGGGCTGAAGTACCACACAACCTTGCTCGGCCCAGTATTGCTGGAGCGCGAGGATCAAGTCTTGGAAGGTACGCACGGCTGGCGTAGGCTGGCTCACGAAATTCACCTGTTTCTTGGGCTGCGATTTAAAGAGCGGGAGTATACCCGATTCGTTGCTGCGCACGCCCCCTGGAGCCTTATGCCACGCTGCTTTTGGTGTACCGAAGATCCGCTGTACATGGCTTATCACGATCAGGAGTGGGGCACGCCGCTGCGCGATGCGCAGGGTTTGTTCGAGTTGCTTTTGCTCGAAGGGTTCCAGGCCGGGTTGTCGTGGATCACTGTGCTGCGCAAACGCGAGCGTTACCGTCAGGTGCTGTTCGGCTTCGATGTGCAGCGCGTAGCGCAGATGAGTGACGCCGAGATCGACGAGCTGATGCTCGACCCGGGCATCATCCGCAATCGCCTGAAACTCAACGCCGCCCGGCGCAATGCCCAGGCGTGGCTGGCGCTGGAGGATCCGGTGGCGTTGCTCTGGTCATTCGTGGGCGACCAACCGATCATCAATCATTTCAAGGATCGCAGCGAAGTCCCGGCGATCACCCCCGAAGCGCTGGCAATGAGCAAAGCGCTGAAAAAAGCCGGCTTCACCTTCGTCGGTCCGACCATTTGCTACGCGCTGATGCAGGCCTCGGGCATGGTCATGGACCACACCCAGGATTGCGACCGCTACGCGCAGCTCGCCAACGCCGGTTAGAATGCCCGCCTCGCGCACAGCACAAAGATCAGGAGTGACCTGTGGAAAAGTTTAAAGGCGCCTTGCTGGTAGGCGCTCTGCGGCTGTTTGCCCTGCTGCCATGGCGGGCCGTGCAGGCCGTGGGTTCGGCGATCGGCTGGATCATGTGGAAAACCCCCAACCGTTCCCGCGACGTGGTGCGGATCAACCTCGCCAAGTGTTTTCCACAGATGGATGCGGCCGAACGTGAGCGTCTGGTCGGGCAGAGTCTGAAAGACATCGGCAAGTCGCTGACCGAAAGCGCCTGCGCGTGGATCTGGCCGGCGCAGCGCTCGATCGATCTGGTTCGCGAAGTCGAAGGCCTCGATGTGTTGAAAGACGCGTTGGCCTCGGGCAAAGGTGTGGTCGGCATCACCAGCCACCTCGGCAACTGGGAAGTGCTCAACCACTTCTATTGCAGCCAGTGCAAACCGATCATTTTCTACCGTCCGCCGAAGCTCAAGGCAGTGGATGAATTGCTGCGCAAACAGCGCGTGCAACTGGGCAACAAGGTCGCGGCGTCGACCAAGGAAGGCATTCTCAGCGTCATCAAGGAAGTGCGTAAGGGCGGTGCCGTGGGCATCCCCGCCGACCCGGAACCGGCCGAATCCGCAGGGATTTTCGTGCCGTTCTTTGCCACTCAGGCACTGACCAGCAAATTCGTGCCGAACATGCTGGCCGGCGGCAAAGCGGTGGGTGTATTCCTGCACGCCCTGCGCCTGCCTGACGGCTCGGGCTACAAAGTCATTCTCGAAGCCGCGCCAGAAGCCATGTACAGCACCGATACCGCGGAGTCCTGCGCAGCCATGAGCAAAGTGGTCGAGCGTTACGTTGCGGCGTATCCGAGCCAGTACATGTGGAGCATGAAACGCTTCAAGAAGCGTCCGCCGGGCGAGGCGCGCTGGTACTGAGCAACTTCGCTTGGATGACGGTCAGTGCAGAAGGCCTCGCCTTGCGCTATCGGTAGCTCAAGGCGCCTGCCGCTCGAGCTTCTTCAGGAACACCGTCATCTCCTTCTCGGCCTGTTTGTCACCATGGGCGCGGGCCGCTTCCAGGCCCTGTTCCCAGGCCTGGCGCGCAGCGGCGTGATCGCCTAGCGCCAGCTGCGCCTTGCCCAGCAGCTTCCACGCTGCCGAGTATTTCGGATCGAACGCGACACAGCGCTGAAAATGCTCGGCAGCCTTGGCGTTTTCGCCCGAGTCCAGATAACCCTTGCCCAGACCGAAGCGCAGCAGAGCGTTATCCACACCCTTGGCGAGCATTTTTTCCAGGGATTCGAGCATTTTTTGCAACCTCGTTTGAGTGATTGTTCCCACGCTCCGCGTGGGAATGCCTCAATGGACGCTCTGCGTCCGCTTATGGGACGCAGAGCGTCCCGGGCTGCATTCCCACGCTGAGCGTGGGAACGATCAACCTCAGAAAAAGCTCAACCCCACATGAAACAGCTTCTCCACATCGCGAATATGCTTTTTATCCACAAGGAACAGAATCACATGGTCGCCCGCTTCGATCACCGTGTCGTCGTGGGCGATGATCACTTTCTCGTTGCGGATCACCGCGCCGATGGTGGTGCCGGGCGGCAGGCCGATCTTCTCGATCGGCTTGCCGATGACCTTGCTCGATTTGGCATCACCGTGGGCAATCGCCTCGATCGCTTCCGCCGCGCCGCGCCGCAGTGAGTGCACGCTGACGATATCGCCTCGACGCACATGGGCGAGCAAAGTGCCGATGGTCGCCAGTTGCGGGCTGATGGCGATGTCGATGTCGCCGCCCTGGATCAGGTCGACGTACGCCGGGTTGTTGATGATCGTCATGACCTTCTTCGCCCCCAGCCGTTTGGCCAGCAGCGACGACATGATGTTGGCTTCGTCATCGTTGGTCAGAGCGAGGAAGATATCGGCGTCGGCGATGTTCTCTTCCAGCAGCAGATCGCGGTCCGAGGCACTGCCTTGCAAGACCACGGTGCTGTCGAGGGTGTCGGAGAGGTAGCGGCAGCGCGCCGGGCTCATCTCGATGATCTTCACCTGATAACGGCTTTCGATGGCCTCGGCCAGGCGCTCGCCGATCTGTCCGCCACCGGCGATGACGATGCGTTTGTAGGTTTCGTCGAGGCGGCGCATTTCGCTCATCACCGCGCGAATGTCTTCGCGGGCGGCGATGAAGAACACTTCGTCATCGGCTTCGATCACCGTGTCGCCCTGAGGCAGGATCGGCCGGTCACGGCGGAAGATCGCCGCCACGCGGGTTTCGACGTTCGGCATGTGCTCGCGCAACTGGCGCAGTTGCTGACCGACCAGCGGCCCGCCGTAATAAGCGCGCACCGCCACCAGTTGCGCCGCGCCTTCGGCGAAGTCGATCACCTGCAAGGCGCCGGGATGCTGGATCAGGCGTTTGATGTAATTGGTCACGACCTGCTCGGGACTGATCAGCACGTCGACCGGAATCGCTTCGTTCTGGAACAGCTGTTCCTCGCGATTGAGATACGACGCTTCGCGCACCCGGGCGATTTTGGTCGGCGTGTGGAACAGCGTGTGCGCGACTTGGCAGGCGACCATGTTGGTCTCGTCGCTGTTGGTCACCGCGACCAGCATGTCGGCGTCGTCGGCACCGGCCTGGCGCAGCACCGACGGCAGTGAGCCCCGGCCCTGCACGGTGCGGATGTCGAGGCGGTCGCCGAGGTCGCGCAGGCGCTCGCCATCGGTATCGACCACAGTGATGTCGTTGGCCTCGCTGGCCAGATGTTCGGCCAGCGAACCGCCGACCTGTCCCGCACCGAGGATGATGATTTTCATCCAGTCACTCCATGAATCCGTTTAGCCGCGCGCGGCGGCGATCTTGATCAGCTTGGCGTAGTAGAAGCCGTCATGCCCGCCCTGCTGGGCCAGCAACTGGCGACCATGGGGCTGCTTGATGCCGGCCGCGGTGGCCAGATCCAGTTCCCGCGCGCCGGGGGTGCGCTCGAGGAACGCGGCGATGACTTCGGTGTTCTCGGTCGGCAGCGTCGAGCACGTGGCGTAGAGCAGGATGCCGCCGACTTCGAGGGTTTTCCACATGGCGTCGAGCAGTTCGCCTTGCAGTTGTGCGAGCGCGACGATGTCGTCGGGCTGGCGGGTCAGCTTGATGTCCGGATGGCGGCGGATCACCCCGGTGGCCGAGCATGGCGCATCGAGGAGGATGCGCTGGAACGGTTTGCCGTCCCACCATTTGTCGATATCGCGACCGTCGGCGGCGATCAGTTCAGCGTCGAGGCCGAGGCGCTCGAGGTTTTCCTTCACCCGCACCAGACGCTTGGCTTCCAGATCCACCGCTACCACGCCAGCGAGCGCCGGTTCGGCTTCGAGGATGTGGCAGGTCTTGCCGCCAGGGGCGCAGCAGGCGTCGAGCACCCGCTGCCCCGGCGCCAGATCAAGCAGGTCGGCAGCCAGTTGCGCGGCTTCGTCCTGCACGCTGATCCAGCCTTCGGCGAAACCCGGCAGGCTGCGCACGTCGGCAGCGGCTTCGAGGACGATGCCGTCGCGACTGTAAACGCACGGCGTCGCGGCAATCCCGGCAGCGCCCAGCAGTGGGAGATAAGCGTCGCGGCTGTGATGGCGACGGTTGACCCGCAGGATCATCGGCGGATGCGCGTTGTTTGCTGCGCAGATCGCTTCCCACTGCTCGGGCCAAAATGCCTTCAGGGATTTTTGCAGCCAGCGCGGGTGGGCCGTGCGCACCACCGGATCGCGTTCCAGCTCAGCGAAGATCGTCTCGCTTTCGCGCTGGGCAGTGCGCAGCACCGCGTTGAGCAGACCTTTGGCCCAAGGCTTTTTCAGCTTGTCGGCACAACCGACGGTTTCGCCGATGGCGGCGTGGGCCGGCACGCGGGTGTAGAGCAATTGGTACAGACCAACCAGCAGCAACGCCTCGACATCAGCGTCGGCGGCCTTGAACGGTTTCTGCAGGAGTTTTTCCGCCAGTGCCGACAGGCGTGGCTGCCAGCGCGCGGTGCCGAAGGCCAGGTCCTGAGTGAAACCGCGATCGCGATCCTCGACCTTGTCCAGTTGCGTCGGCAGGGAGCTGTTCAGCGAGGCTTTGCCGCTGAGTACGGCAGCGAGTGCCTTGGCGGCGGCCAGACGCGGATTCATTGCGAGTCCACCGCTGCGCCGAGGACGCTGCCGACGGCGAATTTCTCGCGGCGGCTGTTGAACAGGTCGCTGAAGTTCAGCGCCTTGCCGCCGGGCAATTGCAGGCGGGTCAGACAGAGCGCTTGTGCACCGCAGGCGACAATAAGGCCGTCCTTGCTGGCGCTGAGGATTTCACCCGGAGCGCCAGTGCCGTCGGCCACGGTGGCGGCCAGCACTTTCAACGCTTCGCCATTGAGCGTGCTGTGGGTGATCGGCCACGGGTTGAAGGCGCGGACCAGACGTTCCAGCTCCACCGCCGGACGGTTCCAGTCGATGCGTGCTTCGTCTTTGTTGAGTTTGTGTGCGTAGGTTGCGAGTTCGTCATTCTGCACCTCACCTTGCAGGGTGCCGGCAGCCAGACCGGCAATCGCCTGCACCACGGCGGGCGGCCCCATCTCGGCGAGGCGATCATGCAGGGTGCCGCCGGTATCTTTAGCGCTGATCGCAGTGACGACCTTGAGCAGCATCGGCCCGGTATCCAGCCCGGCCTCCATGCGCATCACCGTTACACCGCTTTCGGCATCGCCGTGTTCGACCGCGCGCTGGATCGGCGCCGCACCGCGCCAGCGCGGCAGCAACGACGCATGGCTGTTGATGCAACCCAGACGCGGAATATCCAGCACCGCTTGCGGCAGGATCAGACCGTAGGCGACCACCACCATCAGATCCGGCTTCAGCGCGGCCAGCTCTGCCTGAGCGTCGGCATTGCGCAAGGTCGGCGGCTGCAATACCTGGATATTATTTTCCAGGGCCAGTTGTTTGACCGGGCTCGGCATCAGTTTTTGCCCACGGCCGGCCGGGCGATCCGGCTGGGTGTAGACCGCGACGATCTCGTACGGGCTGCTCAGCAGGGCCTTGAGGTGTTCGGCGGCGAATTCCGGGGTACCGGCAAAAACAATGCGCAGTGGCTCAGTCATGAAAGGCGTCTCATAAAAAGAAAAAGGCTTGCCGCAGCAAGCCTTTGAAGAGGGGCATCAAGCGTTCTGGCGGTGCAGCTTTTCCAGCTTCTTCTTGATCCGGTCGCGTTTGAGCGTGGACAGGTAATCGACGAACAATTTGCCGTTGAGGTGGTCGCATTCGTGCTGGATGCACACCGCGAGCAGGCCTTCGGCGATCAGCTCATAGGGCTTGCCGTCGCGGTCCAGCGCCTTGATTTTGACCTTTTGCGGGCGGTCGACGTTTTCGTAGAAGCCCGGTACCGAGAGGCAGCCTTCCTGATACTGGTCCATCTCGTCGGTCAGCGGTTCGAACTCGGGGTTGATGAACACCCGTGGCTCGGTGCGGTCTTCGGACAGGTCCATCACGACGATACGTTTGTGCACGTTGACCTGGGTCGCGGCGAGGCCGATGCCCGGCGCTTCATACATTGTTTCAAACATGTCGTCGACCAACTGACGCACTTCGTCGTCCACTACAGCCACTGGTTTGGCGATAGTGCGCAGACGCGGGTCCGGAAATTCGAGGATGTTTAAAATGGCCATAGGCTTCGCTTGCTGCACACGTTGAGTAAAGTCGGGTCGATGGCCTGGCGGGTCCGAAGATGCAGGCTACCGTTGTGAAGCGTAGCTTCTGAAAAACAGAAGCGAGCCACGGGGGCTCTGACGATTCACGCGAATGCACATGATAAAGGGATTCACTGCATGAGGAAAACACTACTCGCCCTGCTGCTTCTGGCTTCGGCTGGCGCGTCGCAAGGGCAAGTGCAACTCAGGGATGGTTTTCCACAGCAATACACGGTGGTTTCCGGAGACACGCTCTGGGACATTTCCGGCAAATACCTGCGCGAGCCCTGGCAGTGGCCACAACTGTGGCGGGCCAATCCGCAGATCGAAAACCCCAACCTGATCTATCCCGGCGACACACTGACCCTCAGCTACGTCAACGGCCAGCCGCAACTGACCGTCCATCGTGGCGAGTCGCGCGGCACCATCAAACTCTCGCCACGGATTCGCACCAGCCCGGTGGCTGAGGCGATTCCGAGCATTCCGCTGAAATCGATCAACAGCTTTCTGCTGAGCAACCGTATCGTCGACAAGGCCGAAGACTTCGACAAGGCCCCGTACATCGTCGCCGGCGATGCCGAACGGGTGCTCAGCGGTACAGGCGATCGCATCTTCGCGCGCGGCCATTTCGATCCGGAGCAGCCGGTGTACGGCATCTTCCGCCAGGGCAAGGTCTACACCGATCCGCAGACCAAGGAATTCCTCGGCATCAACGCCGACGATATCGGCGGCGGCGAGGTTGTTGCCACCGAAGGCGACGTCGCCACCCTCGCCCTGCAACGCACCACCCAGGAAGTGCGCCTCGGTGACCGCTTGTTCGGCGGTGAAGAACGTTCGATCAATTCGACTTTCATGCCCAGCGCGCCGAAGCGTTCCATCGACGGGCTGATCATTGACGTGCCACGCGGCGTTACGCAGATCGGCGTGATGGACGTGGTTACCCTGAACAAAGGCAAACGTGACGGTCTGGCCGAAGGCAATGTTCTGGCGGTGATGAAAACCGGCGAAACCGTGCGCGACCGGATCACCGGCCAGCCGCTGAAAATTCCCGATGAACGCGCCGGCCTGCTGATGGTGTTCCGCACCTACGACAAACTCAGTTACGGCCTGGTCCTCAATGCTTCACGCTCGCTGGCGGTGCTCGACAAGGTGCGAAATCCGTAAGCGTGCTTAACAAGTTACCAACAGAGTTATCCACAGCTTGTTCCGAATGGTTCGGAGCATAGAACGATCAAGGATGATCCATTCATGTTGTCTGTCAGTACGGCCATTTCCCCGGCGGAACTGGAAGCGCGTCTGCGCCTGCACCGCATGCCGGATATCGGCCCCAAGCGTTTTGCCAAATTGCTCGAAGCCTTCGGCTCGGCGTCGAAAGCCCTCAGCGCGCCGGCCAGTGCCTGGCGCTCACTGGGGTTGCCGGCGGCCTGCGCCGAAGCACGGCGTTGTCCAGCGGTGCGCGACGGCGCCAGCCACGCAATGCGCTGGCTAGAGCGTCCCGATCAAC
The DNA here is from genome assembly GCF_004307525.1 of Pseudomonas sp. Sample_21. NCBI lineage: Bacteria > Pseudomonadati > Pseudomonadota > Gammaproteobacteria > Pseudomonadales > Pseudomonadaceae > Pseudomonas > Pseudomonas sp. Sample_21. Next base: position 19,414 of record NZ_RCNZ01000122.1, read on the forward strand.
ATTTGCTGATGTGGGATCAAGCGGATTACCCAGCGTTGCTGGCGCAAATTGCCGATCCGCCGCCGCTGTTATTCGTCGCGGGCGATCCGTCGATTCTGGAAAAACCGCAACTGGCGATGGTCGGCAGCCGCCGCGCTTCGCGCCCGGGCATGGATACAGCGGCGGCGTTTTCCCGCAGTCTGGCCGGGGCCGGTTTTGTCATCAACAGTGGTCTGGCGCTGGGCATCGATGCCGCTGCCCATCAGGCAGCACTCGACGTTGGTGGCTTGACCGTGGGTGTGCTTGGGACGGGCCTGGAAAATTTTTATCCACAACGCAATAAACGCCTGGCCGAGGCGATGATTGGCTCGGGCAGCGCGGTGCTTTCCGAGTTTCCGTTGGACGCCGGGCCGAGCCCGAGCAACTTCCCCCGGCGCAACCGCATTATCAGCGGGTTGTCCCTTGGCGTGCTGGTGGTCGAGGCCAGCGTTGCCAGCGGTTCGTTGATCACCGCGCGGCTGGCAGCCGAACAGGGCCGCGAGGTTTATGCCATTCCGGGCTCGATCCATCACCCCGGCGCGCGCGGTTGTCACCAATTGATTCGCGACGGGGCGGTGCTGGTGGAGACTATCGAACACATCCTCGAAGCCCTGCGCGGCTGGCAGCAGCCGTTGTTATCCACAGCGGCGGTGCAGGCCGATCACCCGTTGCTGGCGCTGCTGCACGCGGCGCCGCACACCAGCGAGGCCTTGGCCGCGAGTTGTGGCTGGGCGTTGCCGAAAGTGCTGGCAACGTTGACCGAGCTGGAAATCGAAGGCCGTGCGGTATGCGAAAACGGTCGCTGGCTGGCGCGGTCGAGCTAGGTTTTACGAGGAAGATCGGTAAACTGCGCGAAACCTGTTTGTGGGAGAGTTTTTTCATGGTCAACAGTTGGCGTGTGCAACAAGCCGCGCGTGAAGTTCGCGCCGGCGCGGTGATTGCCTATCCAACCGAAGCCGTCTGGGGGCTGGGTTGCGACCCGTGGAATGAAGACGCGGTGGACCGCTTGCTGGCGATCAAGAATCGCTCGGTGAGCAAAGGGCTGATCCTGGTCGCCGACAACATCCGCCAGTTCGATTTCCTCTTCGAGGACTTCCCCCAGGACTGGATCGACCGCATGGCCAGTACCTGGCCGGGGCCGAACACCTGGCTGGTGCCGCACCAGAACCTGTTGCCGGAATGGGTCACAGGCGTGCATGACACCGTGGCGCTGCGGGTCAGCGATCACCCCCAGGTGCGCGACCTGTGCTCGCTGGTCGGGCCATTGATTTCCACATCGGCCAACCCCCAGGGGCGACCGCCGGCGCGCACGCGTTTGCGCATCGAGCAGTATTTCCGTGGTCAGGTCGATCTGGTGCTGGGCGGCAGCCTTGGCGGGCGCAAGAATCCCAGCGTGATCCGCGACCTGGCCACCGGTAACGTCGTTCGTCCTGACTGACGCCATTCTTTTTATTTTTTTGCGGACTCCTCGGCGTCGACGAGGAGTTCTGCGCATGCCCGCACTTTATTCCTGCATTCGTTCAAAACTTATCCGTTGCCATTGTTCTTTCATGCGTCAGACGAATCTTTGAGTCTGAAATATCTGTAAGTTTTCCCACGTGATTCTCAGAACGCGTGCAGTGGCGAGATTTCCAAAAGCATCCATTCTTTCAATGTGCTTGAAGCAACTTCGAAATATTAATGGCTGCGGAGAAGTAATGGATATTACCGATTTACACCTCAAGGATTATCTGCAGGGCTTTCAGGAGACACTCAAGAATCAACAGGCCGACTATCGTGTGGCCATTGTCGAGGCAGGATCGGATGCCGGGGAATTTGAACGCTTCATCAATCGACAGTTTCGCCTGCGATTGCAGCATTACATGCTCACCTCCAGAGCCCGGGCGCTGGAAACTCGACTGGCGATCACCTCACGCAGCACGCACTTCTTGTTGTATCAGCGTGATCAGCTTATTGCGGTGCTGCGGGCAACTCCGGCGCCCTTCGAATGGGCTTCACTGGCGCAGCATCATGTGTCTCCCACTGTGGCATTGGCGCGCCACGTCGAGTTCAGCCGTCTGATCACCCATTCCCAGCAGCACCGGCCGGTGTCGGTCAATGGTCTGCTTGCCACCGCTGCGGAATGGGCGATTGATCGCGGATATCAGGGAGTCACGGCCTTGTGCAGATCGCCACAGCGGCAAATGTATCAGCGCTTCGGCCTGACACCGATCGCTTCGCAGGCAATGCATATCGAGCAGCGTGCCCGGGGCGATTATTGGCTGTTGTCTGCCGAGTGGCGACAAATCCTGATGGCCCTGGATCAGCCTGTGAACATGAACGCGCATCAGCCGGAGTATCGTGATGTTTTTAACCGTCAGTATTGATCCGCCAGTGATTGAAGAGTGGGCTGAGAAATGGCTCGTATATGAATCGAAGAAGTTGCGCAGGAAGTTCGCCGGTCGTAGACCAGCGGCGAAGAAACTTCACCGTAAGATGTACTTGATATAGCCGCAAGATACTCGGCGAACTCATGGAAGAGTTCACCGAGTATCAACTTGAAGCGTTATGGCAGCAGAATCGTGGAACCGGTCGTGCGCCGTGCCGACAGTTCGGTTTGTGCTTTCGCCGCATCCGCCAGTGCATGGCGCTGGCTGATGTCGACCTTCAGTTTGCCACTGATGATCATCTCGAACAGCTCGTCGGCCATGCGCTGCAGGTTCTCGGCGTTGTTGGCGTAGGTCGCCAGCGTAGGCCGGGTGACGTACAACGAGCCCTTCGCGGCAAGAATGCCCAGATTGACGCCGTCGACTGCGCCCGAAGCATTGCCGAAACTCACGACCAGGCCACGTGGTGCGACGCTGTCCAGGGATGTGAGCCAAGTGTCCTTGCCGACGCCGTCATACACCACCGGGACTTTCTTGCCGTCAGTCAGCGCCAGCACGCGCTCGGCAACGTTTTCATGGCTGTAGTCGATGGTCGCCCAGGCGCCGTTGGCTTTGGCCAGCTCGGCTTTCTCCTTCGAGCTGACGGTGCCGATCAGCTTCACGCCCAGCGCTTTGGCCCATTGGCAGGCCAGCGAGCCGACGCCACCAGCTGCGGCGTGGAACAGAATGGTTTCGCCGCCCTGCACTTGGTACGTCTGGCGCAGCAGGTATTGCACGGTCAGGCCCTTGAGCATGACGCCGGCGGCAGTTTCGAAACTGATTTCATCGGGCAGGTGAACGAGATTGTCCTGCGGCAGCACATGCAGCTGGCTGTAGGCGCCGAGCGGGCCGCTGCCGTATGCCACGCGATCGCCGACCTTGAACCGGGTGACGTCGCTGCCCACCGCTTCGACCGTGCCGGCGCCTTCCGATCCCAGGCCGGACGGCAACGCGGGCGGCGCATAGAGGCCGCTGCGGTAATAGGTGTCGATGAAGTTCAGGCCGATTGCCTGGTTGGCCACGCGCACCTGATTCGGCCCGGGGGCAGCGGGTTCGTAGTCAACATATTCGAGCACTTCGGGACCGCCGTGGGCGCGGAACTGGATACGCTTTGCCATCTGCCTGCTCTCCTTGGGTCGTTGCTAAGCCCTCTATCCAACTCCCCTGCTTGATCTTCGTCAACTGCGGCGCGCCGGTCTGCGATGGTATGCTACGCGCCCATTTGCGCCGCCCGCCTGCCGGGGCGCCGCCCGATTCAAGGTGAAGCCATGACGACCCGCACCGACGCCGTAAAGGCCTATCTGCTCGATCTGCAAGACCGCATCTGCGCTGCACTGGAAACCGAAGACGGCGGCAAATGCTTCGTCGAAGACGCCTGGACCCGGCCGGCGGGCGGTGGCGGGCGCACCCGCGTGCTGGAAAACGGCACGTTGATTGAAAAGGGCGGGGTCAACTTTTCCCACGTGTTCGGCAGCGGTCTGCCGCCGTCGGCCAGTGCCCATCGGCCGGAACTGGCCGGGCGTGGTTTCGAGGCGCTCGGCGTGTCGCTGGTGATTCACCCGCACAACCCGCATGTGCCGACCTCCCACGCCAACGTGCGTTTTTTCATTGCTGAAAAAGAAGGCGAAGAACCGGTCTGGTGGTTCGGCGGCGGTTTCGACCTGACCCCGTACTACGGCGTTGAAGAAGACTGCATTCATTGGCACCGCGTCGCCGAGCAAGCCTGTGCGCCGTTCGGTGCGGACGTCTATCCGCGTTACAAAGCCTGGTGCGACACCTATTTCCATATCAAGCATCGTCATGAGCCACGTGGCATTGGCGGTCTGTTCTTCGACGATCTGAACGAGTGGGATTTCGACACCAGTTTCGCCTTCATGCGCACCATCGGCGATGCCTACATCGAGGCCTACCTGCCGATCGTGCAGCGGCGCAAGAATGACGCGTTCACCGCTCAGCAGCGCGAATTCCAGGAATTCCGTCGTGGCCGCTACGTCGAATTCAATCTGGTTTACGACCGTGGCACGCTGTTCGGCTTGCAGTCGGGTGGCCGTACCGAATCGATTCTGATGTCGCTGCCGCCGCAAGTGCGCTGGGGTTATGACTGGAAGGCCGAGCCGGGCAGCGCAGAAGCGCGTCTGACCGAGTATTTCCTGCAGGATCGTGACTGGCTGGCCGAGGCCTGAGGACGGGTGATGGATCGTTACGTTGTTTTTGGTAACCCGATCGGCCACAGCAAGTCGCCGATGATTCACCAGTTGTTCGCCGAACAGACCGGCCAACGCCTCGATTACAGCACGCTGCTGGCGCCGCTGGATGATTTTCCCGGCTGCGCCACGGCGTTCTTTCGCGAAGGCCGCGGCGCCAATGTGACGGTGCCGTTCAAGGAAGACGCTTACCGTCTGGCCAACAGCCTGACCGCCCGCGCGCAGCGGGCCGGTGCGGTGAACACCTTGAGCAAACTGGACGACGGTTCGCTGCTCGGCGACAACACCGATGGCGCCGGCCTGGTCCGTGATCTGACGGTCAATGCCGGCTTCAGCCTGACCGGCAAGCGCATCCTTTTGCTCGGCGCCGGCGGCGCGGTGCGCGGTGCGCTGGAGCCGTTGCTGGCAGAGAAACCGGCCTCGGTGATCATCGCCAATCGCACGGTGAACAAGGCTGAGCTGCTGGCGGAATTGTTCGGCGATCTGGGGCCGGTGTCGGCCAGTGGTTTCGACTGGCTGCGCGAGCCGGTGGACGTGATCATCAACGCCACTTCCGCGAGCCTGACCGGCGACGTTCCGCCGATCGCGCCAAGTCTGATCGAGCCGGGCCAGACCCTGTGCTACGACATGATGTACGGCAAGGAGCCGACCGCGTTCTGTCGCTGGGCCACTGAGCACGGCGCGGCGCTGGCGATGGATGGTCTGGGCATGCTTGCCGAACAGGCGGCCGAGGCATTCTGGCTGTGGCGCGGCGTACGCCCGGATACCGCGCCGGTACTCGCCGAGCTGCGCCGCCAACTGGCCCTTTAACTTTTGCTCCCACATTGAAATGCGATCAATGTGGGAGCGAGCCTGCTCGCGAATCGCATCACCACCAATGTCAGCTCAATCCTCAAACCTGATCGGGCACTTCTCCGCCCCCTCCAGCTTCCTCAGTTCCTCCACCACTGGCGGCCGCGCCCGGCGCAAGGTCAGGCTGCGACCCTGGCCCAGCAGCCGTCGCGCTTCCTGATGCAGCATCTCTACCCCTGAATAATCGATGAAGTTGATCTGCTGTGCCTCGATTACCACCCGCGCGCCATGCAGGCGTTGCAGGCGCACCTGCAGGTAATGGCTGGCGCCGAAAAAGATCGAACCGCCCACCCGCAGCACATCGTCGTCACCGTCGCGCCAATGCTGCACCCGTGGTTGCGAGGTGCGCTTGAGGTAAAAGAACAACGACGCCAGCACCCCGGCGTAAATCGCCGTCTGCAATTCCAGCAGCAAGGTCGCGAGACAGGTCAGGGCCATCACCACGAACTCGGCACGGCTGACTCGCAGCAAAGCGCGAATGCCCCGGTGATCGACCAGACCCCAGGCAATCAACAGGATGCTGCCGGCCATGGCGGGGATCGGAATATGCGCGATCAGCCCCGCGCCGAACACCGCGAACAGCGCCACCCATATCGCCGAAAACACTCCGGCCAGTGGCGAGCAGGCACCCGCCTCGTAACTCAGACCTGAGCGGGTAAACGATCCGGCGGACAGCGACCCGGAAAAGAACGCACCGACAATGTTCGACAGACCCTGTGCGCGGACTTCCTGATTGGCGTCGAGCAACTGTTGCGAGCGCGCCGATATCGAACGGGCGATCGACAGACTGGTGACCAGCCCGAGCATGCCCACCGCCACGGCGCTTGGCAGCAGGCGCAGGATCACCTCCAGATCCAGCGGCAAGGCGCTCAGCGGCGGCAGGCGTCCGACGAAAGCGCTGACCAGATGCACATGACCGAACATTCCTGGCCAGATCCACACCAGCAGACTGGCCAGCACCAGCGTGAGCAACAGCGTCGGCCAGCGCGGCAGGAGTTTTTTCAGGGCCACGCCGACGATTACCGTGGCGACGCCGAGTATCAGCGAAGGCTTATCCACAGCCCCCAGATGTCGCAGCAGATCCATCAGGCTGGCGAGCGCTGTGGTGTTGGCCGGCAAATCCAGCCCGAGCAGATTGGGCAATTGCCCAATGGCGATCACCACGGCGGCACCGAGGGTGAAGCCGAGCACTACCGAATGCGAAACGAAATTCACCAGCGCGCCGAAGCGCAGCAAACCGAGCAGCCACTGGAAAATCCCCGCAAGGAACGTCAGCAGCAGGATCAGGGTGATGTAGTCCTCGGACGCAGGCACGGCGAGCGGGCTGACGCTGGCGTACAGCACAATCGAAATCGCTGCCGTCGGGCCGCAGATCAAATGCCATGAGGAACCCCACAGGCACGCGATCAATACCGGGATGATCGCCGCATACAGCCCGTATTCCGGTGGCAGCCCGGCAATCAGCGCGTAGGCAATCGACTGGGGTAAGGCGAGAATCGCACCGCTGAGGCCGACGATCAGGTCCCGCCCGACGCTGGCGCGGGTTTGCCGTGGCAACCAGCTCAGGAAAGGAAAAAGTGAATGGCGGCTGGGGAAGGCCATGGGTCCTCGCGGTTGGGGTTTTGTTCAAGGTTATCAGGGTGTCAGGTGTAAAAGCCCTCACCCTAGCCCTCTCCCTGAGGGAGAGGGGACTGACCGAGCTGTTTGTTGAAGATTCACCGACCTGCGATTTCGGCGTTGAACGCAAGTCTTGATTCAACAGCGATCGGCTCCCTTTCCCCCTCGCCCCCTTGGGGGAGAGGGCTGGGGTGAGGGGGCAAAAATCTCCAGCCGAACGCTATTCCAGCAACCCTGAGATCAAAGCTTGGCCTTCACCTCCGCCAGCGCATCCTTGCCATCCAGCGTCTTCACGCCGTCGAGCCACATGTCCAGCACCGCCGGATTGGCTTTGATCCACGCCTTCGCCGCTTCGGCATTGCTGACCTTCTTGTTCACCACCTCGGCCATGATGCTGTTCTCCATGTCCTGAGTGAACGACAGATTGGTCAGCAACTTGCCCACATTCGGGCAGGCCTCGGCGTAGCCCTTACGGGTCAGGGTGAAAACGTTGCCAGTGTCGCCGAAGTATTTTTCGCCGCCCTTGAGGTAACGCATTTTCAGCTGCACGTTCATCGGGTGCGGGGTCCAGCCGAGGAAGGTGACGAATTTCTGTTTCTTCACCGCCCGCGACACTTCGGCGAGCATCGCCTGTTCGCTGGACTCGATCAGCTTCCACTGGCCCATGTTGAAGTCGTTCTTCTTGATGATTTCCTGCAGCGAAATGTTCGCCGGCGCGCCTGATCCGATGCCGTAGATTTTCTTGTCGAACTTGTCGGCGAATTTGTTCAGGTCGGCAAAATCATGCACACCCGCCTCCCAGACATAGTCGGGGACGGCGAGGGTGAATTCGGTGCCTTCGAGGTTTTTCGCCAATTGCGTCACATCACCGGTGGCGACGAACTTGTCATAGAAGCCCTGCTGCGCCGGCATCCAGTTGCCGAGGAACACGTCCACCTGGCCATCCTTCAAGCCGCCAAAGGTGATCGGCACCGCGAGGGTGTCGACTTTGGCCTTGTAGCCCATGCCGTCGAGCAGAAATCCGGTGATGGCATTGGTCGCGGCGATGTCGCTCCAGCCCGGATCGGCCATCTTCACGGTTTCGCAACTTTGCTCGGCGAAGGCCGAGGTGCTGCTCAATGCGATCAGGCCAACGGTGACAGCTGTGGATAACTTGCGCATGGACTTCCCCTTAACGTTATTGGTTTTGGCAGGGTTGTGGATAACGGGCCTTGCGCTCCAGATCATCAAGGTCGATGTGGTTGCGCATGTACTGCTGACTGGCATCGACCAGTGGCTGGTGATCCCAGCTCTTCAGCTTGCCGATGGTTAACGCATCGGCGACGAAACGGCGTCGGCGCTGGCTGGCCAGTACGTCCCGATGGATCGACGGAATGTCCCACTTGGCCCGCGCTTCCGCGAGAAAGTCTTCGAACAGCTGACGATGTTGCGGCGATTGGCTCAGTTCCTCTTCTTCGCGCGGATCGTTATCCACATCGAAGAGTAGGCACGGGTCGCTTTCGCTGTAGATAAATTTGTAGGCGCCGCGGCGGATCATCATCAGCGGGCTGACAGTGCCTTCGGCCATGTATTCGCCGAACACCTCGTCATGCCCGCCCTGCCCTTGCAGGTGCGGCAGCAACGAACGACCGTCCAGTGGCAAGCCGGGCTCCAGCGTGCCACCGGCCAGATCCACGAAGGTCGGCAGCAGGTCGGCGGTGGATACGGCGGCACTGACCCGGCCGGCCTCGAATTGTCCCGGTGCGCTGATCAGCAGCGGCACCCGCGCGGCCATCTCGAACCAGTGCATTTTGTACCAGAGGCCTTTCTCACCGAGCATGTCGCCGTGGTCACCGGAGAAGACGATGATGGTGTCATCGAGCAACCCGGTTTCCTCGAGGGTTTGCAGCAGTTTGCCGACATTGGCATCGATATAGCTGCAAGCACCGAAGTAGGCGCGACGGGCATCGCGGATCTTATCCACAGGCAGCGGCTTGTCCCACAGGTCGTAAACCTTGAGCAGACGTTGCGAGTGCGGATCGAGTTCGTCCTGGTTCAAGGCTGTAGGCAACGGAATATCAGCATCGTCATACAGATCCCAGAAAGCCTTGGGAATCGTGTACGGATCGTGCGGGTGGGTCATCGACACGGTCAGGCAGAACGGCTGATCGCCGTCCTCGCGGATGTGATCGAACAGGTATTGCTGCGCCTTGAACACCACCTCTTCGTCGAAATCCAGCTGATTGGTGCGCACGCACGGCCCGGCCTGCAATACCGAAGACATGTTGTGATACCAGCTCGGCCTTACGTCCGGCTCGTCCCAGTTCACCGCCCAACCGTAATCGGCCGGGTAGATGTCGCTGGTCAAGCGTTCTTCATAACCGTGCAACTGATCCGGCCCGCAGAAATGCATCTTGCCCGACAGCGCGGTGCGGTAGCCGAGACGCCGCAGGTAATGCGCGTAAGTCGGAATGTCGGCAGAGAAATCAGCGGCGTTGTCGTAGGCGCCGATCTTGCTCGGCAACTGGCCACTGACCAGGGTGAAGCGCGACGGCGCGCACAGCGGGCTGTTGCAATAGGCAGCATCGAACACCACGCCTTGGGCGGCGAGGCGGGACAGATTCGGCAGTTTGATCGGCGATGGGCCGTAGAACGGCAACATTGGCGCGGCCATTTGATCGGCCATGATGAAAAGAATGTTCTTGCGCTTCATGTGATCGCGGCATTCCATGTTGAATATTTATGCGAGAGTGCTGCGATCGAGCATGGATTCCATGCCTGTTCCGGTAAAGCCCGCGCTGGACAATGACTAGGATAAGTACAGCTTATGTATGACGCCCTCGGTGACCTCTCCCTCGATCTGCTGCGCGCTTTTGAAGCGGCGGCCCGCCATCGCAGTTTTACCGCTGCTGCGGTGGAGCTTGGCACCACGCAGCCTGCGATCAGCCAGCAAATGAAACGTCTGGAAGAGCAGCTCGGTACGCGCCTGTTCGACCGGATTTACCGGGGTATCGAGTTGACAGAGGTTGGCGCCCTGCTGTTCGAGCAAGTTACCCTCGGTTTGCAGAATATCGACGCAGGATTGAGCGCAATCAGCACTCAGCAGCAACATGAAGTGCTGCAAGTGGCCACGGATTTCGCTTTCGCCGCTTATTGGCTGATGCCGCGCCTGCATCGCTTCCATGAGGCCAATCCGCATATCGATGTCAGCCTGGTCACCAGCGAGCGCAACCACAACATGCTGCGCACCGACATCGACGTGGCGATCCTGTTTGGCGATGGTCGATTCAAGCAGGGCGAGAGCCACTGGCTGTTCAGCGAAGAGGTGTTCCCGGTGTGCAGTCCGCTGCTGCTAAAGGGGCGTTCATTGCCGCTGCCCGCGCAGGCACTGCTGGAATTTCCGCTGTTGCATCTGCGTGGGGAAAACAGCAGCAACTGGTTCGACTGGAGTGGCTTGTTTCGTCAATTGGGCCTGACTACGCCGCCAGCGCCGGGGCAATTGCGCTTCGACAATTACACCTTGCTGATTCAGGCGGCGATTGGCGGACAAGGCGTGGCGATTGGCTGGCGGCACCTTGTGGATAACTTGCTGGTGCAGGGTTTGCTGTGCCGGCCGCTGGCGGAAACCACGCTGTCGCGCCTTGGCTATTACGTTGTGCTGCCGCAACGCAAACGTCGGGGTGCCTTGATTCAGGAATTTGTTGATTGGTTAATGGCGGAACAGGCCAGCAGTGCCGAATCGCTTAACGGTCTGGCCCTGCCCTCAATTGCGGTGTGAAGAGCAAAAGATCGTCCGATCTTTTACGAATCAGAAGCCGCCACAAAATTCACATGCTGCCCCACATGCAGGTTCAACCGCAGCTCATCGGCGATGCCCACCGCGACACGGTTCAATCGCTCCAGCGGTTCGGCCAGTCCCGGTTCGAGATTGCCGCCGACCTGACTGAAGTGCTCGATGGTCAACCCGGCCACGCCATGCGGCGCATTGACCAAGGTCCAGCGCAGTGAGCTGCTTTGTACCGCCTCGAGGATTTCTTCGGCAGCGTGACGTTGCAGACGCTCGTCATTGTCAGGCTCGTCGAGCACACCGAAGTTGCCGACCAGAAACAGGCGCGGCACGCTGGCCAGTTGCAAACCTTCGACCAGCGCGTCGACTGCCAGCACTTGTTCCACCGGCCCCAGCGTCACCGAGCGCTCAACGTGGTCGCTGCTGAACGGCAACCCCGGAGCGTCCAGCAGGCAGATCACCGCCGAGCTGCCGGCGACGCTCTGATTGACCCGCTCGGCATCGAACAGATCGCCGGTTTTGGTGCGCAACCCCGGACGCGGCGCGAGTGCGGTGAGATCGTCGAGAATGGCGATGACTTCGTGTTGGCGACGCAGCAATTCAGCCATCAATGCACCGCCCAAGCTGGCCATGGCACCATAAAGCACCACTTTGACCACTGGGGTCTCGGCATTTTTCATGGCTGTTTTCCTTATAGTTGTCCTATATGACCTGTGACGGTGGAAACAGCCAAGGGTTCGAATCGATTGAGAGGCGACACGATGCAAGGGATCAAGGGCTATCACGCCCATGTCTATTTCGACGCGCAAACCATCGACCAGGCGCGGGCCTTGTGCGAACAGGCCGCGCAGTTGTTTGCGCTGAAAATGGGCCGCGTGCACGAACGCCCGGTGGGTCCCCATCCCGACTGGAGCTGCCAATTGGCTTTCGGTCCCGATCTGATTGGCGAGGTGCTGCCATGGCTGGCGCTCAACCGCAAAGGCCTGGTGGTGTTCCTGCATCCGGACACGGGCGATGACTTGCTCGACCACACCGAACACGCGATCTGGATGGGCGCGGTGCGGCCGCTGAATCTGTCGATTTTTTAACCAGATGCTGACGCTGAACTGATAACGGATATGTCCAGACTGCCAGCCAGCGCTGACTGTCCGTTTATCCGCATCGCTACCAACCCCGTATTCATTGGCTGTCGTTGCATCCGACCGCCGGTTGATCATTCATTGATCGCTTTCGCTCGCGAAAGGTAGCTGAAAGCTTCCCCGATTAGGATCGCCCCACTCCCGGCAACAGACCGGTTGGCCCAAGCCCTGTGTTTGTTCCACAGGCCCGGCCCAATTAACAACAACAATGGTGATTCTGATGTCTTCTGCAACCCGCCGTTTCTCCCGCTTCCTGCTGGTCACTCCGCCCGTACGCCTCGCGCCTGCCGTTCTGCGCTGATCCCGCCCGATCCGCTCATTCCATTAGCCGCGCTACGCCTGGAGTATTCCCATGCTGACTTTCCTTGGCTTCGCCATGGTCATCACGTTCATGTTCCTGATCATGACCAAGCGCCTGTCCGCGCTGATCGCCCTGATCATCATCCCGATCCTGTTCGCGCTGTTCGGTGGTTTCGCGCCGAAGATCGGCCCGATGATGCTTGAAGGCATCACCAAACTGGCGCCGACCGGCGTGATGTTGATGTTCGCCATTCTGTATTTCGCCTTGATGATCGACTCCGGCCTGTTCGACCCGGCCGTGCGCAAGATTCTCAAACTGGTCAAGGGCGACCCGTTGAAAGTTTCGGTCGGCACCGCCGTTCTGGCGCTCGTCGTTTCCCTCGATGGTGACGGCGCGACCACTTACATGATCTGTGTGGCCGCCATGCTGCCGCTGTACAGCCGCATCGGCATGAGCCCGCGGATCATGGCCGGTCTGATCATCCTCGCCGGTGGCGTGATGAACATGACCCCGTGGGGCGGCCCGACCGCCCGCGCGGCGAGTGCCCTGCATGTCGACCCGTCGGACATTTTCGTACCGATGATCCCGGCCATGGCCGCTGGTGTCGTGGCGATCCTCGTGATTGCCTACTTCTACGGCAAGCGTGAGCGTGCCCGCCTCGGTGAACTGCACCTGGTCGGCGATGAGATCGATCACAGTGAAATCAGCGTCTCGCAATTCCCTGACGCACGCCGTCCGAAGCTGATCTGGTTCAACGCCGCACTGACTTTCGGCCTGATGTGCACGCTGATCGGCGGTCTGTTGCCGCTGCCGGTGCTGTTCATGGTGGCGTTCAGTATCGCCATGATCGTCAACTACCCATGCCTGCAAATGCAGAAAGATCGTGTCGCGGCGCATTCCGGCAGCGTGCTGGCAGTGGTCGGGCTGATCTTTGCGGCGGGTATCTTCACCGGTATCCTGTCGGGCACCGGCATGGTCGATGCGATGTCGAAGAGCCTGTTGGCGGTGATTCCGGATTTCCTCGGCCCGTACCTGGCGGTGATCACGGCACTGGTGAGCATGCCGTTCACCTTCTTCATGTCCAACGATGCGTTCTATTACGGTGTATTGCCGGTGCTGACCGAAGCGGCCAGCCACTATGGGATCACTGCGGTGGAAATGGCCCGTGCCTCGATCGTCGGCCAGCCCGTCCACTTGCTGAGCCCGTTGGTGCCGTCGACCTATCTGTTGGTGGCGCTGGCCGGTATCGATTTCGGTGATCACCAGCGTTTCACCCTGAAATGGGCGATCCTGGTGTGCATCTGCATTCTGATTGCTGCACTGCTGTTGGGGACTTTCCCGATGTTCAGCACTCTATAAGCCCAAGACTCACCGTTACGGGTCCTGGCTTCGCGGTTTGAAGCCCGGACCTTTTTCGGTTCAACATTTGCTCAAAGGAATACACATGGATTGGCTGACCAACCCCGAAATCTGGGTTGCCTTCTTTACCCTGACCGCCCTGGAAATCGTCCTCGGTATCGATAACATCATCATGATTTCGATCCTGGTCAGCCGCATGCCCAAGCACATGCAGGCGCGCACGCGGATCTTCGGTCTTGGCCTGGCCATGGTCACCCGGATCCTGTTGCTGCTTTCGATCACCTGGGTCATGCGCCTCACTGCCGATCTTTTCGAAGTGTTCGGCCAGGGCATCTCCGGTCGCGACCTGATCCTGTTCTTCGGTGGCCTGTTCCTGTTGTGGAAAAGCTCGCAGGAGATGTACCACGCGCTGGAAGGCGAAGACGAAAGCGACGACGCGCCATCGGGCAAGGGCGGCAACTTCCTCTACACCATCATCCAGATCGCGATCATCGATATCGTCTTCTCGCTGGACTCGGTGATCACTGCCGTCGGCATGGTCTCCCACGTTCCGGTCATGGTCGCGGCGATCGTCGTGGCGGTGCTGGTGATGATGCTGGCCTCGGGCAAGATCAGCGAATTCATCGACAAGCACCCGTCGCTGAAAATGCTCGCCCTGTCCTTCCTGCTGGTGGTCGGTACCGTGCTGATCGCCGAATCGTTCGACGTGCACGTGCCAAAAGGCTACGTCTACTTCGCCATGGCGTTCTCGCTGGCGGTTGAGGCTATCAACATCAAACTGCGCGGCGCGATGGCCAAGAAGAGACAGCAACAGGATCCGGTGAAACTGCGCAAGGATGTGCCGGGCCAATAATCCGGTAGTCCAGCGGCAACACAAAACCTGTGGGAGCTGGCTTGCCAGCGATAGCGTACGGTCAGCGACTTTAATGTTTGCTGACCTGACGCCATCGCTGGCAACCCAGGCTCCCACAGGTTTTTGTGTTTATGCAGGGGGAACGAGGTTGTCGAGGGCGCGGTCGGCGGCTTGTTTGAGTCTTTGCGCTTCGAGGTCGGGGTGAGGAAGATCGGTGACCAGTGGATCTGGCGTTATCTTTTTCATGTTCAGCTGCTCCATAGAATGAAGCCACTGCCGTTCTCTACTAAAAGAAGGGAGGCGGCTGAACGCAGGTTAGTAGACCGGGGAGCTAGCTTTTCCGGCGCACCCGAAGGTGCCCTGCGCACAACCACCATCAGGATCAGGCATAACCTGACGCATCGATGCTTGCGCACAATAACTAGCAACCCGGGCTACTAATCCCGACCACTGATGAGCAGTGGCCAGCAAACGTTAGAGACCAGCCCCAAAGCGCGGCGTGTACGTAAACACGCTGCGAAATCCATGTTTATCCTCTCTTGGATCAGACACACAACCTGTGGGAGCGAGCCTGCTCGCGAAGGCGTCAGATCGGTCGAAAAAAGAGGCTGTCTGACGCACCGCTTTCGCGAGCAGGCTCGCTCCCACAGAGGCATATCGCATCCATTCGGAACGGGCCGAAAAGGTTGACTCACCGACCTTCGCTCGTTAGCGTCCACCCCTCGCCTCACCGACAAACAAGGAACGTTCATGTCTGGAAAACCCGCCGCGCGCGTCACGGATCCGACTACTTGCCCGATTCCCGGCCACGGTACCAACCTGATTGCCAGCGGTTCGGGCGATGTCTTCTTCAACGGCCTCGCCGCCGCTCGCCTCGGCGACACCTGCACCTGCGGCCAAGCCCTGAATGGCGCCTTCTCCGCCACGGTGTTCATCAACGGCAAAAACGCCATGACCCTCGACAGCACGGCCAGCCACGGCGGCGTCGTGGTCGGCGGTTCCGGTAATGTGATCATCGGCAGCTCGCACACCCCTGCTCCGTTCGTTCCACCGTTACCAATCATCGGCCAGCCCTTGGTCGAATTCAAAGCGGTCAGCGCCGGTAACGGTGAGCCCATCGCCGAACAAGGCTACGAAATCGAAACCGCCGAAGGCCGTATCGTCAAAGGCCTGACCAATGCGCAGGGAATGACGCAGAGCGTCACGACCCTGCAGCCCGATCTCGCCGTCGTTCGCTGGACCGCCTGAGCTTCAAGGAAGAAACAATGACCGGACAATGCATCGCTCCAGACGACCTGGACATGAAAAAACTTTGGGACAGCACCTGTGAGCTGCCCGCTTGTAAACGGGAAACCAGCACCGCCGGCCCCAACCCGAAAACCCGCGTAGAAGTCCCGCTGCTGACCTGCAACTGCCTGTGGCGCCGCTTCCAGAAAGAAGCCGAAGACTGGGTCGCCCCCGGCGGCGTCCTCATCGCCGACCCCCAGGCCCGCAACCGCAAAATCAACGCCGCGTACGCGCAATTGTGGCTGGCGGATAACCGTTTTCAGTGGGCGGGGTTGGCGGCGTTTGCTTCGAAGCAGGTGGGGTGTGGGCTGATCCACGCCACCAAACTGCAAACCGCCATCGCTGCACAGAAGGCGGCACAGGAAAAGCTGCGAACCGCACCATCGGAAACTCTGTTCGAAGGCTTTGGATTCAAGTTCAGCAAGACCAATCCCGAGGCAGAGCAGGAGTTGGCCAAGGCTCGGGCAGCCAATCCGATGCCGACGGAGGACATCACCTTCGGCGACAACCCACGCTCAGTGGTTCAGCAGCAACTGGACTATGTGTATGAGATGTTGGCGCTGGGTAATACGTCGCTGTTTCTCGATGTTTATCCGTTGCACCGGTTTTTCATGGTGCGGGGGTACAAGGAAATGGAAAAGTGTTTGAGAAGCCGGCGTGGCATTGGGAAGGATGTAATGTGGCCGATAGCGAGTAAGGTGCAGTTTGGGATTGATGCGGGTGAGATTTACCGAACCTTTGAAGCGATTGATGCCGGTGAAATTGCCGAAAGCGTTCAGCAGATGGCACGACACGAACAGTTGAATATCTTGCAGCCCGCAATGTATGAGGACACGCAATTTGCAACACTGATGCGCGGTACTCATGCGGGCAACTACGTATCCGTGGTGACTGGGATGTTCTCTGGTGCAGCAGAGGAAATTCAACTAACGCTTGCTAGTCAGTGCAAGGCTCCCGATAACAAACAAGTTTCATTTTCCAAGAATCCTATCGCTAATCTCGCGGACAGGGATCAGCGAATGGAATTCGTGTTACGGGCTGCTGCCCAATTTGATGCCTTGCTCAAAAATTCAGCGACCCGGGCTCAACTGAAACAGTCAATTACGGATATTGCTGACGGGGGCGGAATAAAGTGACGATTATTTCGCGTCGACTGGCATTTGCCGCGACTGGGATAGCGCTCGTTCTGGCGGTTGTTGTCGCCTACTCGATGTTCGATGTCGACAGGATCTACGCTCATATTGGCAAGCCATACGCCGAAGTCGTCAAAGACTCCAGTTTCCCTGTTGAACGAAAAACAACTACATATCCAAGTGACCCTCCCAAGGTCGACTCGACTTGGATAAGCAGCCCGGTCGTGATTACTTTTGATGATCCCGAGCATGGCTTTACCCTGCCCAAAACAATCTACGGGGCGGTGGGCTACACCAAGGGAAAAGTAGACGGCATAACGACGTCGCCAATGGTTGAATCGCTTCCCTTCGATAAGACAATTGCGCTCTTGGACGAGCTGCAAACTATGTTCAGGAACGCCAAATGGACTCCTGAACCCGTTGAGGGAAATGATTGGATCAAAGTGCAGAGCGATGATGACAGGCGACAGCTACAAGCGAAGCTATTTGATCAGGCGGATGGGGTAATTCTTCTGGTTCCGCACAAATACAGCCTGCTGATGCACATCAAGTGCTATGCGCGATGCGATGAACGGAATGTGAAGACAGCCAGGTATTTAATTGACGTTGGCCTGAGCAGAGACCACTTCAGCGATTGATCCTGCAAAGCCAAAAACCTGTAAGAATGAGCCTGCTCGCGATAGCGGTCTGTCAGTCAACGATGATGTTGAAGCTGATGCCCTATCGCGAGCAGGCTCACTCCTACAGGTATGTGTGTCGGTTTCAGCGATGTGAGTGAACCTGTTTTCATGACACTTTTGTTTCAATCCACTCTTTAGCTGTGCAATGCTGGCGCCGAGACCGTTCGCCAACTACAGCTTAAGTATCAAGAACGTAGAAACCGCGCGGTGCCGTCCACTTGCCCCTCTGGGGCGCTGCTACTACAGGGGGTCTGCATGCTCACCCTGCTCAATCTGTTGTCCGCCGTCGCCCTGTTGATCTGGGGCACGCACATCGTCCGAACCGGCATCCTGCGGGTTTACGGCACCAATCTGCGACATGTCATCGGCCAGAACATGTCGAAGAAATGGCTGGCGTTCATCGCCGGTATTCTCGTCACTGCCATGGTGCAGAGCAGCAACGCCACGGCGATGCTGGTCACTTCGTTTGTCGGTCAGGGCCTGATGGCGCTGACCCCGGCGCTGGCGACCATGCTTGGCGCAGACGTCGGCACCGCGTTGATGGCGCGGGTGCTGACCCTCGATCTGTCGTGGCTGTCGCCGCTGCTGATTTTCCTCGGGGTGATTTTCTTTCTGTCGCGCAAACAGACGCGGCTCGGGCAGATGGGCCGGGTGTCGATTGGTCTCGGGCTGATCATTCTCGCCCTGCAATTGATCGTCGAGGCCGCCGCGCCGATTACGCACGCGCAAGGGGTGAAAGTGATTTTCGCCTCGCTGACCGGCGACATTCTTCTCGACGCCCTGGTCGGCGCGCTGTTCGCGATGATTTCCTACTCCAGCCTCGCCGCCGTGCTGCTCACCGCTACATTGGCCGGTGCTGCGGTGATCAGCCTGCCGGTGGCAATCGGTCTGGTGATCGGCGCCAACATCGGCAGCGGCATCCTTGCCTTCATGAGCACCAGCATGCAGAACGCCGCCGGCCGCCAGGTTGCGCTGGGCAGTCTGTTGTACAAATTGATCGGTTTGCTGCTGATCATCCCGGTGCTCGACCCGCTGGTGCACTGGATCGACAGCCTTGATTTCAGCCCGCAGGAAATGGTCATCGGCTTCCACCTGCTCTACAACACCGCGCGCTGCCTGATCCTGCTGCCCAGCGTCGGGCCGATGGCGCGGCTCTGTGCTTGGCTGTTGCCGGAGCGGCCGGAGGTCAACGGCGCCGCCAAACCGCGCCATCTCGACCCGACCGCGCTGGTCACGCCGAGCCTGGCGCTGGCCAACGCCGCGCGGGAAACCCTGCGCATGGGCGATCTGCTCGACAACATGCTCGATGCCTCCCTCGATGTGCTGCGCGGCAAGCAGACCGCCGTCACTCAGGAAATGCGCCGCCTGACCGACGACGTCGAGGCCCTGTACAGCGCGATCAAGCTGTATCTGGCGCAGATGCCCCGCGAGGATCTCGGCGAGCACGATAGTCGGCGCTGGGCCGAGATCATCGAACTGGCGATCAACCTCAAACTCGCCGCCGACCTGATCGAGCGCATGCTGCGCAAGATTCAGCAGCAGAAGACGTCGCAGCGCCGTTCGTTTTCCGAAGAGGGCCTGGAAGATCTTGCCGGGCTGCAACAGCAACTGATCGCCAACCTGCGCCTGGGCCTGTCGGTGTTTCTCAGCGGCGACCGCGAAAGCGCGCGGCAGTTGTTGCGCGAGAAACGCCGCTTTCGTGCGCAGGAACGGCGTCTGGCCCATGCGCACGTCAGCCGTTTGCAACGCAAGATCGTGCAGAGTCTGGAGACCAGCTCGCTGCATCTGGAGTTGATTGCCGACATGAAACGGCTCAATTCGCTGTTCTGCAGCAGCGCCTATGTCGTGCTGGAAACGGCGGACACCGGCGCGCTGGCGGTGGATGACATGGCCGACATTACGCATTCGCCTTGAACGTCTGAGGCTGGGGTCAGTCAGTTACAGTGGTTCAGCCTTGAGACCGTCATCGCTGGCAAGCCAGCTCCCACAGGGTTTCGTGAGCGCCGCAGATCCTTGTGGGAGCTGGCTTGCCAGCGATGGGGCCTGACTGACGACACGGATCTCCAAATCAGCCGTATGGAAGCCTGTTATGCGTTGCCTGTTGTTCGCCTGTCTGTTGCTCGGTTCCCTGCCCGCCTTTGCCCTGGATCGCTTTCAGGTCGAAGGCTATGCGCTGCCCAACGGTTTGCAACTGATGCTCAAGCCCGGCACCGAGCGTGGGCATGTGGCGATCCGGCTGGTGGTCGGCGTTGGCCTCGATGACTTCGATTGCGACGAAAAAGAGCTGCCGCATTTGCTCGAACACCTGCTGTTCAGCGGTATCGACGCCACCGGCGAAGGCGGTCTGGAAGAACGCATGCAGGCGCTGGGCGGGGACTGGAATGCGTTCACCAGCAACGCCGACACCACGTTCGTCATCGAAGCCCCGGCGAAAAACCAGCGCAAGGTGCTTGACCTGCTGCTCGCGCTGCTGACCCAGACACGCATTGACGACAACGCAATCAACGCGGCGAAACGGGTGGTCGAGCGTGAGGACGGCGGGCATTACACCAGGCTGCAACGTTTCCTCGACCGTCAGGACCTCGGTCATACCGCGAGCAATCAACTGGCTGTCGAGCTGGGACTGAAATGCCCGCAGCGTGCCGAAGTCGGCCATCTGACCCAGGAACAATTGGAGACGGTGCGCAAGGCTTGGTACGCGCCGAACAACATGACCCTGATCGTTGTCGGCGAACTCGACAAACTGCTGCCAGCCTATCTCGAGCGTACCTGGGGTGAGCTGGAGCCGGTCGAGCCGAGCGAACACCGGGCGCTGCCGGACATCCGCACCAGCGCCGCCCATGAGCGCACCCTCACCCGTGGCTTCATTGGCGACAGCGCCAAGCTGCACTGGCTGGTGCCGGAACCGGTGCTCGACGATCAGTACGACCAGACGTTCGACATTCTCAAGGATTATCTCGACTGGGCGCTGTACCGGCAGATTCGCCTCAACCACGGCTTGTCGTACGGGCCGTGGGCCGAGCGTGAAGTATTCGGCGGTGTCGGCTTCATGAGCCTCAACGCGGACCTGGATCGCGATGACGTCGACGAAGCCATCCAGGTACTCGATGACCTCAAGGCCGACCTGCTGAAAAACGGCCTCGACCCGAGCACCTTCGCCCGCATCAAACAAGCCGCCATCGCCCACCAGGCCTGGGCCGTGCAGGGCAACAGCGCGCTGGCGGACTATTACTGGAGCGCGCTGGCCGACTATCAGGATGGCCGCTTTGCCAATCCCGCGCGGGAGTTGCAAGGGGTGACGCTGGAAGCGGCGAACAAGGCCATGCGCGAGCTGCTGTTGCAGCCGGGGTATATCCGGATCGAGAAGCCTTTGATCAGTGATGATC
This sequence comes from Pseudomonas sp. Sample_21, assembly GCF_004307525.1. NCBI lineage: Bacteria > Pseudomonadati > Pseudomonadota > Gammaproteobacteria > Pseudomonadales > Pseudomonadaceae > Pseudomonas > Pseudomonas sp. Sample_21. Next base: position 40,414 of record NZ_RCNZ01000122.1, read on the forward strand.
AGGTGTTGTGGCTGGCTGCAGGTGGGGTGGGTCTGGTGCTGCTGATGTTGATCGGCTGGCGTGTGTATCGCCGCCACAAAATTGCTGGAAGCCATTAATCCTCTGGTGAGTGAGCACTTGTGGCGTTAACCTTTCCGGGATTTTCCCCATATCGTCGTGAACCGCCAAAATGCCAAAACTGACCCTCCTTATCCAGCGCCTTCTCGAGCTGATGAAGCGCTACCCCGGGTTGATCGCGGCGGGTGGTTTCATTTCCGGGGTCGGCAGTTTCATCCTCGTCGATCGCCAACAGGGGCTGGCGAGCTGGATCACGGTGATCATGCTGCTCAGCTGGATCTGGCTGATGCTGGAAAACACCCTGACCGGGCTGTTCACACGGATCTTCAAGCGCGAGATTCCCCAGCCGCTGCTGCGTTATGCGACGCAGATGATCCATCAGGAAAGCCTGTTTTTCGTTCTGCCATTCTTCTTTATCACCACCACGTGGAACAGCGGCCAGTTTGTCTTCACGGGGTTGCTCAGCGTTGCTGCACTGATCTCTATCGTCGATCCGCTGTACTACAAATGGCTGGCGCCACGGCGCTGGGCGTTTCTCGCGCTGCACACCCTGACCCTGTTCGCCGCCCTGCTCACCGCGCTGCCGGTGATCATGCACCTGACCACCGCGCAGAGTTTCAAATGGGCGCTGGGGATTGCCGTGCTGCTGTCGTTCCCGAGCCTGGCGTCGATCTTCCCGATCCGCACCCTGCGCAACGCCCTGGCGATTCTGTTCATCACAGTCGGCATCGGCGGCGTCGGTTGGGCGCTGCGTTCGTGGGTGCCGCCGGCAACGCTGTGGATGACCGACGTGGCGATCAGCACGCAGCTGCAGGATCGCACCCCCGGCGCCAGCCTCGATACCGTCAGCGCCGAGCAGATCCGCAGCGGCGGGCTCTACGCCTACACTGCGATCAACGCGCCGCGCGGCCTCGATGAGCGGATTTATCATGTCTGGACCTTCAACGGCAAAGAGGTCGACCGCATCGCCCTCGACATCCATGGCGGGCGCAAGGAAGGCTACCGGGCGTGGACGCACAAGCAGAACTTCCCCGGCAACCCGGCGGGCAAATGGCAGGTGCGGGTGTTGACCGAGGACGGGCAGTTGATCGGCGTGCTGCGTTTCGCAATCACCGACAGCACACCGGCCAAAGAAAAGTAATCCGGTTCGTGCTATTACGTAGGATCTCGTAACGGCCGTACAAGCACGGAGCTTATGACCAGCAGCCCAACCCCCGGCAGTGCCCACCTGGACACCGCGTTCAGCCCTGCCCGCCTGCGCGTCAGCGGCGACTGGACGCTCGCCCACTACACCGCGCTCAAGCACCTGAGCGAAAAGCTCCGCGGCCAGTACGATGCCAACACTTCCATCGATCTGAACGGCCTCGGTGCCCTCGACACCGCCGGCGCCTCGTTGCTGGTCGAGCTGCTCGGTTCCGAGCGCTTGGGTAAAACCGCCGAACACCCCGATTGCACCCTTTCAACTGCCGACCGCGCCTTGCTGCAAACCGTGTACTGCTCGCTGAGCGATTTCTGCGTGCCGATCAAGGAGCCGGAAATCAGCGTCAGCGTGCAACTGCTGACGCGCATTGGCCGCGCGGTGGACAAGGTCTGGACCGACACGATGCAACTGCTCGGCTTCGTCGGCCTGATCCTTGAAGTCATCGCCCGTGGGCTGTTGCGGCCCAAGCGCTGGCGCATCACGCCGATGATCGCGCACATCGAGCAAACCGGCCTCGACGCCGCGCCGATCGTGGCCCTGCTGACGTTTCTGGTGGGCGCGGTGGTGGCGTTTCTTGGCGCCACAGTGCTGGCCAGTTTCGGCGCGACGATTTTTACCGTGGACCTGGTCGGCTTCTCGTTCCTGCGCGAATTCGGCGTGCTGCTCACGGCGATCCTGATGGCCGGGCGCACCGCCAGTGCTTTTACCGCACAGATCGGCTCGATGAAGGCCAACGAAGAAATCGACGCGATCCGTACTCTCGGCCTCGACCCGATCGAATTGCTGGTGGTGCCGCGCGTGCTGGCGCTGCTGGTGGCGCTGCCGATGCTGACGTTTCTGGCGATGCTCTCGGGGATCGTCGGCGGCGGTGTGGTGTGTGCGGTGTCGCTGGACATCTCGCCGGCGATGTTCCTCTCGCTGCTGCAATCGGACATCGGCATTCAGCATTTTCTGGTCGGGCTGGTGAAGGCGCCGATCTTCGCCTTCCTGATCGCGGCGATCGGTTGCCTGGAAGGTTTCAAGGTCAGCGGCAGCGCCGAATCGGTCGGCGCGCACACCACCTCCAGCGTGGTCCAGTCGATTTTCGTGGTGATCGTGCTCGATGCGGTGGCCGCGCTGTTTTTCATGGAGATGGGCTGGTGAGTCGTCTACCCCGCGCGCCCTCGGAGGCGGTGATCGAAGTCCGTGGCCTGTGCAATCGCTTCGGCCCGCAGAGCGTGCACGAAAACCTTGATCTGGACGTGTACAAGGGCGAGATCCTCGCCGTGGTCGGCGGCTCCGGTACCGGTAAATCGGTGCTGCTGCGCAGCATCGTCGGGCTGAATCGGCCCAGCGAAGGCATGGTCAAGGTCTTCGGCCAGAACCTGCCGAATCTGCCCGAGCATGAGCGCTCGCTGATCGAAAGGCGCTTTGGTGTGTTGTTCCAGAAGGGCGCGCTGTTCTCGTCGTTGACCGTGACCGAGAACGTCGCCCTGCCCCTTATCGAACACGCCGGCCTCAGCCGTCACGACGCCGAGCACCTGGCGGCGGTGAAACTGGCGCTGGCCGGGCTGCCGCTGTCGGCGGCGGACAAATACCCGGCGTCGCTGTCCGGCGGCATGATCAAGCGCGCGGCGCTGGCGCGCGCCCTGGCGCTGGATCCGGACATTCTGTTTCTCGACGAACCCACCGCCGGCCTTGATCCGATTGGCGCGGCGCAGTTCGATCAATTGATCCTGACCCTGCGTGATGCGTTGGGTCTGAGCGTGTTTCTGGTGACCCACGACCTCGACACGCTGTACACCATCACCGATCGCGTGGCGGTGCTGGCGCAGAAGAAAGTGCTGGTCGCCGGCCCTATCGACGACGTCTCGGAAACCGACGACGCGTGGATTCACGAATACTTCCACGGCCCGCGCGGCCGCTCGGCGCTGGACGCCGCCAAACTGCTCAACGAGGTCTGATATGGAAACCCGAGCCCATCATGTGTTGATCGGCCTGTTCACGGTGATCGTCGTGGCCGGCGCCCTGCTCTTCGGCCTGTTTCTGGCCAAATCCAGCGTCGACACCGAGTTCAAGGATTACGAAGTGGTGTTCAACGAGGCGGTCAGCGGTCTGTCCAAGGGCAGTTCGGTGCAGTACAGCGGGATCAAGGTCGGTGACGTGGTCAGCCTGCGCCTCGACCCGCAGGATCCGCGCCGGGTGCTGGCGCGGATTCGTCTGGCGGGCGACACGCCGGTCAAGGAAGACACCCAGGCCAAACTGGCACTGACCGGCATCACCGGCACGTCGATCATCCAGCTCAGCGGCGGCACACCCGAGAGCCCGAAATTGCGCGGGCATGACGGCAAGCTGCCAACTCTGGTCGCCTCGCCCTCGCCTATTTCCCGCCTGCTCAACGACAGCAGCGACTTGATGACCGGCATCAGCGCCCTGCTGCAAAACGCCAACCACATGTTCTCCGCGGAAAACGTCGAGCGCGTGAGCAAGACCCTCGCCCATCTGGAACAGACCACCGGCACCATCAACGACCAGCGCGGCGACATCAAACAAGCCATGCAGCAACTGGCGACCGTCGGCAAACAGGCCGGCAGCATGCTCGAGCAGACCTCACTGCTGATGCGCAACGCCAACGGCCTGCTTAACGATCAGGGCAAGCAGGCCTTGGGCAGTGCCGAACAGGCGATGAAGTCGCTGGAGCAAAGCAGCGTGACCATCAATGGCTTGCTCAGCAAAAACCAGAATTCGCTGGATAACGGCATGCAGGGCCTCAACGGCCTGGCCCCGGCGATTCGCGAACTGCGCGAGACGCTGACCTCGCTGCGCGCCATTTCCCAACGCCTCGAGGCCAATCCCAGCGGCTATCTGTTGGGCAGCGACAAGAACAAGGAATTCACCCCATGAAACTGACTCGAATCGCCCTGCTCGGCGCTGGCCTGACCCTGATCGGCGCGTGCTCGATCTTGCCCAAGTCGGAACCTTCGGACGTCTACCGCCTGCCCGCCGCGCAAGCGCCCGCCTCGGCCAGCCCGGCGGCGACGCAGTCGTGGTCGCTGCGCTTGAATAAATTGCAGGCCAGCGAAGCACTGAACCGGCCGAGCATTGCCGTGATCCCGCAGGGCGATGTGATCAGCAGCTACAAGGGCTCGCGCTGGAGTGATCCGGCGCCGGTGCTGCTGCGCAATCGCCTGCTCGATGGATTCCAGCGTGACGGCAGAGTGACGTTGCTGAGCACCGACGACAGCAACTTCCAGGCGGATCTGGAACTGGGCGGCAGTTTGCAGGCGTTTCAGACGGAATATCAGGGCACCCAGGCCGGCGTCGTGGTGCGGGTCGATGCATTGCTGGTGCGCGGCTATGACCAGCGCATCCTCGCCAGCCGCCGTTTTGAAGAGCGCCAGTCGCTGAATGATGTGCAGGTGCCAGCGGTGGTCGCCGGGTTTGGTAAGGCCAGTGATCGCCTCACGGCCAAGGTTGTGGCATGGGCCGTAGAGCAAGGGCAGAAACTGGCCCCGCAACCGCGCTGACACACCACAATCCCTGTGGGAGCGAGCCTGCTCGCGAAAGCGGTGTATCAGTCACCTAAGCGTTGACTGACACTCCGTCTTCGCGAGCAGGCTCGCTCCCACATGGGGATTTTGCTCAGCCGAAGAACCAGTAGCAGACCCCGATAGCGCCCACCACTCCGGCAAACTCCGCCAGCAACGCACACCCCACCGCGTGCCGTGCGCGTTGAATCCCCACCGCGCCGAAGTACACCGCCAGCACATAGAACGTGGTTTCGGTACTGCCCTGCACCGTCGCCGCGACCAGCGCCGGGAAGCTGTCGACGCCGGAAGTCTGCATGGTCTCGATGAGCATCGCCCGCGCGGCGCTGCCGGAAAACGGTTTGACCATCGCCGTCGGCAGCGCATCGACGAAGCGCGTATCCCAACCCGCCCACTCGACCAGATGGCGAATGCCGTCCAGGCCGAAATCCAGCGCACCAGAGGCGCGCAGCACGCCAACCGCACAGAGCATCGCGACCAGATACGGCAAGAGGTTCTTCGCCACATCGAAGCCTTCTTTCGCGCCTTCGACGAACGCTTCGTACACCTTGACCTTGCGCAGCGCGCCGATCAGCAGAAACAGCATGATCAGGCCGAACAGCGTGAGATTGCCGAGGATCGACGACAATCCCGCCAGCGCTGTCGCGGAAAGCGTGCCGAGCAGCGCCATGAAGCCGCCAAGGATCAGCGCGCCGGGCAGCAGATAGGCGAGCACCACCGGGTCCCAGATGCGCAGGCGTTGCATGAAAGCTACGGAGAGAAAACCGACGATAGTCGAGCAACTGGTCGCCAGCAGAATCGGCAGGAACACCAGCGTCGGATCCGGCGCGCCTTGCTGGGCGCGGTACATGAAGATGGTCACGGGCAGCAGGGTCAGCGACGAGGCGTTGAGCACCAGAAAGAGGATCTGCGCGTTGCTGGCGATGGTGGCGCTGGGATTGAGCTCCTGCAACGCTTTCATGGCTTTCAGGCCAATCGGCGTGGCGGCGTTGTCCAGGCCGAGGCCGTTGGCGGCGAAATTCAGCGTGATCAGGCCAAGGGCAGGGTGGCCGGGCGGGACTTCCGGCATCAGCCGCAGAAACAGCGGGCCGAGGACCTTGGCCAGCCACTCGACGATTCCGGCTTTCTCGGCGATGCGCAGAAAGCCCAGCCACAGGGTGAGGGTGCCGAATAGCAGCACCATGACTTCGACCGAGAGCTTGGCCATGGCGAAAATGCTTTCCACCATCGCCGCGAAGATCCCAGCGTTGCCGCCGATCAGCCACTGCGCCAGCGCCGACACGGCTGCAACGATGAAGAAGCCAAGCCACAGGCCGTTAAGCATCAGTCAAATCCCCCGAAGAATGCGGCGAATGATAGCGGGGTCGCCAGAAACGACAAACCCCGGATTGCTCCGGGGTTCGTTGGTGGGGCGTGCATCAATCACTGTGGGAGCGAGCCTGCTCGCGAAGAGGCCGGCACATTCAACATCTCTGTAGATTGATACACCGTCTTCGCGAGCAGGCTCGCTCCCACAGGGTTTTGCATCAGTTCTTGGAAATTTCGCCAGCCGGCAGTTTTTCCTTGCTGCGCCAGTGCGGCAGGGAGTTCCAGTAGCGCTCGCCCTTGGCGTCGTCGTACATGCCTTCCCAGCGCGCGATCACCAGCACCGCCAGGGCGTTACCGATCACGTTCAGTGCGGTACGGGCCATGTCCATGATGCGGTCGACACCGGCGATGAACGCCAGGCCTTCAAGCGGGATGCCGACGCTGCCCAGAGTCGCCAGCAGCACTACAAAGGACACGCCCGGTACGCCGGCGATACCTTTGGAGGTGACCATCAGCGTCAACACCAGCAGCAGTTGCTGGCTGATCGACAAGTCGATGCCATACAGCTGGGCAATGAAGATCGCCGCGATCGACTGGTACAGGGTCGAGCCATCGAGGTTGAACGAGTAACCGGTCGGTACCACGAAGCTGCAGATGGCTTTCGGCGCGCCGTAGGCTTCCATCTTCTCGATCACGCGTGGCAGCACGGTTTCCGAGGAGGCGGTGGAGTAGGCCAGTACCAGCTCATCCTTGAAGATGCGCATCAGCTTGAGCACCGAGAAGCCGAACAGCTTGGCGATCAGGCCCAGCACGACGAAGGCGAAGAAGGCGATGGCGACGTAAACCAGGATCACCAGTTTCGCCAGCGGCAGCAGCGAGGCGAAGCCGAAGTTGGCCACGGTCACCGCGATCAGTGCGAACACGCCGATCGGGGCGTAGTTCATGATCATGTGGGTGACCTTGAACATGCTTTCCGAAACGCCCTGGAACATCTTCACCAGCGGCTCGCGCAGGTCCGACTGCAGGCTCGACAGGCCGAGCCCGAACAGTACGGAGAAGAAGATGATCGGCAGCATTTCGCCGCGGGCCATGGCCGCGAAGATGTTCGACGGGATCAGGTTGAGGATGGTTTCGATGAATGCATGTTCATGCTGCACTTCGGCGGCGGTCGCCTGGTACTTCGAGATGTCGACCGTGCCCAGAGTGCTCATGTCGATGCCGGTGCCCGGATGGAACACGTTGGCCAGCACCAGACCGACAACGATGGCGATGGTGGTGACGATCTCGAAATAGATGATGGTCTTCAGGCCGATACGCCCGAGTTTCTTGGCGTCGCCGACGCCAGCGATGCCGACGATCAGCGAGGAAATGACGATCGGGATCACGATCATCTTGATCAGACGGATAAAGATATCGCCTGCCGGTTGCAGGACGTTGCTGATCCACCAGGCCTTTTCAGCACTGAAGTGGTTGAGCAACGAACCAATTGCAATCCCTAGAACCAGACCGATGAGGATCTGCCAGGCGAGGCTGATTTTTGCCTTCTTCATTATCTTTACCCTTACTTGCGTTTGACTCAGGCACATGCAGGAACTGGAACGCTCATCAGCGGAAAAGTCTGTGCATCTGCCTCCGTATAAGGTGCCCCGAAGTGCGTGTTTACGGCTCTTCGGCAGGCGAAAAAAGGCGCAACTATTCCGATGCAAGGTGGCGCCGTCTAATGCCGTAAACGCCTACCCTATGCCTAATCGGCATGAGCTTTTTCATTTGAAACTGGCGTCCCAAGCGGTTCGATTGTGACATTTGTGCCGGCATAAGTGCCGTGAACCGGCCATTACAGCGTAGGCTGGTTAAATTTTGCACAGGGAAAACCGGCGGAAATTTCCGGAAAAAGTCTGAATCGCAAGACTAGAAGTCACACGGAACGAGCGCGATCTTTGTCGATATACGGTCGCCAGGAAACACCGCGAAATGTTTTCCTCGCAGTGTTGACGATTGAAAAAGGAATTTGGCGTGCTGGATCAATGTTTTAGCGAATTCAAAGCCCAGCGCAGATTCGTCAGACCACCGGGTCGACGAACCTGCGGCGCAGCTTTTACCCTGACCCGGCCCTTGCGCAGGTACTCCCTGTACCCGTAGGTCACTCCGACCCTGTATCAGTCAGAACATCCCGGCCCCCTGGTCATGCACCGACCCTCATCGGGCGGTGCAATGGAAAGCAGCGGGGCGCTGCTTTCGTGTTCGAAACCTTTGCGCGTCCTGCGTCAGTACCACTTCGGATCTTTCTTCAGGGTTTCCATCAGCAGATCCTGCATGCCCTGATCAGGTTTGCCGAAGAAGCGATAAGTCGCGTGTCGCGTCGGCGACTTGTCCTGCGGCAGACCTTCCGGCACATCGACCAGCATGGCGTAGGCGTCATCCTTGTCGAAGCTGAAGGCCACGATCAAGCGGTGATTCAGACACTTGTCCTGACTCTCGCAGAGCGGACCGACCAGATACTGATCGCCATCTTCCGTAACGGCATGCATCTGTTGTTCGGAGGTGCCGGACAGGTTGATCACCCATTCCGGTACGCGCTCTTCCTTTTTGATCACGCCTTCCCAGGTTTCACGGTACTGCGCGTCGGAGGCGAGCAGTTCGTTGACCCGGGTCTGGCCGTCATTGGCCGCCATGGCCATGGCACTGCCGCCCAGAAGCAGGGCGGCGGCCAATGTCTTGAGACCGATCATCGTTAACCTCGGCCGCGACGGCCAAAGAAGAAGGAAGCGATGAACATCACCAGGAACACGACAAAGAGAATCTTGGCGATACCCGTGGCGGTGCCCGCGATACCACCGAAGCCCAGGACGGCGGCGATGATGGCAATGATCAAGAATGTAATTGCCCAGCTCAACATGGTGATTCTCCTTACTTCTCTATTTAGGGGTGTTTCCGGTTTCCGGCGCTACGCGCCTGAATGTGTTCAAAGGCTTAGAAAACCCAGCGCTCTTCCCGTGGCAATTGATCCAGCGGTTGCGCCTGGTCGACATCGATCATGTGCATCGAAGCGTTCTCGGCCTGGCTGCTGCTCACGGCACTGAAGTGCGTTTGAGTGCTGTGCTGCATCGAAATCAGTGGCTCGGGTTTACGGCTGTTTTCCCAGCTCATGTACTGCTGGCAGACGATCAGGGTGATCAGCAACGCCAGTACACCGAACAGACCTTGCTGGATCTGCAGTGGCGAAATACGTACTTGGGCGGCGATTGGGCGAGTCATCCTGTGTTCCTCACGCTTGTTCGGTTGGGGCAGTGCTGTTCTGCCCGGGCTGAGTGAGGTATTGCAGCCTGCATGCCAGTTTTTTCATCTGTGAAAAAACCAATAAAAACAATAAGTTATACGTGATTGAGAAATTTCCTGAGACGCATCCTGCACGATGGCTCTTCTGCGGTCGTGCGCAATGCACGATTATTTCGTGGGAAATTTCGATGATATGGAATTGCTACCGGTACGCAGATGTCAGAAGAGGACGCAGGATCTGCCCTGCAAAACGCAGAATGTTTTAAAACTCAACGAAATCAATGAATTGGCCGTTATGGCAGTAGAGAGCTACCCTCCTATGGCTGGTATCGTTCAGAATCAACCATGCAACTTGCCCGATTTTTCCGGGACTAACCCAAGACTAATCACTATGGAGCGTAGGAAAAATGGAATCTGCCACTGAGCAACAAGGCCGCATTCTGCTGGTGGACGATGAATCCGCCATCCTGCGTACGTTTCGTTATTGCCTCGAAGACGAAGGCTATACGGTAGCCACCGCCAATAGCGCAGCCCAGGCCGATGCTTTGCTGCAACGTCAGGTCTTCGATCTGTGCTTCCTTGATTTGCGCCTGGGCGAGGACAACGGTCTCGACGTCCTCGCGCAGATGCGCATTCAGGCGCCGTGGATGCGCGTAGTGATCGTCACCGCCCACTCGGCGGTCGACACCGCGGTTGATGCCATTCAGGCTGGCGCCGCCGATTATCTGGTCAAGCCGTGCAGCCCTGATCAACTGCGCCTGGCCACTGCCAAGCAGCTGGAAGTGCGCCAGCTCTCCGCGCGGCTCGAAGCGCTGGAAGGCGAGATCCGCAAACCGAAAGACGGTCTGGATTCCCACAGCCCGGCGATGAAAGTCGTGCTGGAAACGGCCCGGCAGGTCGCAAGCACCGACGCCAACATTCTTATCCTTGGCGAGTCCGGTACGGGTAAAGGTGAACTGGCCCGTGCGATCCACGGCTGGAGCAAGCGCGAGAAGAAATCCTGCGTCACCATCAACTGCCCGTCGCTGACTGCCGAGTTGATGGAAAGCGAGCTGTTCGGCCATAGTCGTGGCGCGTTTACCGGTGCCAGTGAAAGCACCTTGGGGCGTGTTAATCAGGCTGATGGCGGCACGCTGTTTCTCGACGAGATCGGCGACTTTCCTCTGACTTTGCAACCCAAGTTGCTGCGCTTCATTCAGGACAAGGAGTACGAGCGGGTCGGCGACCCGGTCACTCGCCGCGCCGATGTGCGCATCCTCGCCGCCACCAACCTCAACCTCGAAGACATGGTCCGCGACGGACGTTTCCGCGAAGACCTGCTCTATCGTCTCAACGTCATCACCCTGCATCTGCCGCCATTGCGCGAGCGCGCCGAAGACATCCTGACCCTCGCCGATCGCTTCCTCGCACGCTTCGTCAAAGAGTACGCACGCCCAGCGCGCGGCTTCAGCGATGAGGCGCGCGAAGCGCTGCTCGGTTATCGCTGGCCGGGCAATATTCGCGAACTGCGCAACGTGGTCGAGCGGGCCAGCATCATCTGCCCGCAGGAACGCGTGGAAATCAGCCACCTGGGCATGGCCGAACAACCGGCCAACAACGCGCCACGGGTCGGCGCGGCGCTGAGCCTGGACGAGCTGGAGAAAGCGCACATCGGCGCGGTGCTGGCCACCGCCGGTACCCTGGACCAAGCGGCGAAAACCCTCGGCATCGACGCCTCGACCCTGTATCGCAAACGCAAGCAGTACAACCTGTGAGCACTGCGCGATGAAACTGGCGATCAAGCTGCGCACGCGCCTGTTCCTGAGCATTTCTGCGTTGATCACCGTGGCCTTGCTCGGGCTCTTGCTCGGGCTGGTCAGCGTGATGCAGATGGCCGGGTCACAGGAAGCGCTGGTGCGCAGCAACTTCGTCACCCTGGATCTGGGCCTCAAGCTGCGCCAGACCCTCGGTGATCAATTGATCATCATGCTCGCCGAAAAACCCGATCCCGTTGCGTTCGAAGCGTCCAAGCAGCACTACTTCGAGTTGCTCGACCAAGGCATCGCCCAGCAGCCGGAGGGCGATGACCAGCCTTACGGTTTCCGCCAGGCCAAGGCCGACTACCTGAACTTCCTCGCCTCATTCGACGTGACTGCCGAAGCGGCGAAGAACGCCAGTACCACTGCGGATTTCCGCGAGCGCTTCAACATTCTGCGTAATGGCCTGATTGCTGAGCACAAACATGCGCTGGAAACCATCAACGCGGTCCAACACGCTGCCCGTGAACGCGCGTTGCTGATTGCCGGGCTGCTTGGCCTGGTCGGACTGGCGGTGCTGATCATCGGTTTCGTCACCGCCCAGGGCATCGCCCGACGTTTCGGCGCACCGATCGAAGCGCTGGCCAAGGCTGCCGACAATATCGGCCAGGGCAACTATGACGTGACCCTGCCGATTTCCACGGCCATGGAAGTCAACCTGTTGTCGCGACGCTTCGGCCTGATGGCCGAAGCGTTGCGCGAACACCAAGCGATGAATGTCGACGAACTGTTGGCCGGTCAGCAGCGTTTGCAAGCGGTGCTCGACAGCATCGACGATGGCTTGCTGATGATCGACCGCCAGGGCCAGCTCGAACACCTCAACCCCGTGGCTCAGCGCCAGTTGGGCTGGGAAGACGACCGGCTCGGCCAAGGCCTGGGTACTGCACTCGGCCGTCCGGAGCTGGATGCGCAATTGCAATTGGTCCTGCGCGGCGGCACGCTGGAGCGCGCGCCGGAAGATCTGAGCATCGAAGTCGATGGCGAATCGCGCCTGCTGACCTACAGTCTGACGCCGGTCAGTCATACCCAGGGGCATATTCTCGGCGCGGTGATGGTGCTGCACGACGTTACCGAGCAACGCGCGTTCGAGCGCGTGCGCAGTGAGTTCGTCTTGCGCGCTTCCCATGAACTGCGCACGCCGGTCACAGGCATGCACATGGCCTTCGGGCTGTTTCGCGAGCGGGCCAAGTTCCCGGCGGAATCGCGCGAAGCCGACCTGCTGGATACGGTCAACGAAGAAATGCAGCGCCTGATGCAGTTGATCAACGACCTGCTGAATTTCTCGCGCTACCAGAACGGCCTACAGAAACTCACTCTGGCGCCATGTTCCATTGAGGACCTGCTGGAGCAGGCGCAGCTGCGCTTTGCCGACGTGGCTGCTGCCAAAGGTGTTGCGCTGAACATCGAGATTCAAGGCCCGCTGCCGAGGTTGCAGGCTGATCAGGCGCAACTTGATCGCGTCCTCGACAACCTGATCGACAACGCCCTGCGGCACACTGCCCGCGACGGGCAGATCCGGCTGCAAGCGCGCCGGCATGGCGAGCGGGTCATCATCAGCGTCGAAGACAATGGCGAAGGCATTGCCTACGGCCAGCAGGGGCGGATCTTCGAACCGTTCGTGCAGGTCGGGCGCAAGAAGGGCGGCGCCGGCCTCGGTCTGGCGCTGTGCAAGGAAATCGTCCAGTTGCACGGCGGGCGCATGGGCGTTTATTCGCGGCCGGGGCAGGGCACCCAGTTCTACATGGCGCTGGCCGTTTAGGCTTCATCGTCCATACGCCGTCCGGCCAGGCGTCGTCCACGGGTGATCAGTTCAATGAACTGCACGGCGCTCAGTGCGTGAGCGAACAGCCAGCCCTGACCGAACTTGACCCCCTCACTGCTGAGCAGTGCTGCCTGGGATTCCAGCTCGATGCCTTCGGCAATCACTTTCAGATCCAGCGCCTGCGCCATGTGAATGATGTGCGGAGCGACGCCGCTGCTCGCCGCGTCATGGCCGAGCGCATCGATGAACGCCTTGTCGATCTTCAGGCAGTCCACCGGCAAGGTCTGCAGATAGGCGAGGCTGCAATAGCCGGTGCCGAAATCATCGATCAGCACCTGATGGCCGACGTCGCGCAAGGCTTGCAGGTTTTCCCGCGCCACCACCACATCAATCAGGCCCCGCTCGGTGACTTCGAAGGCTATCTGCCGCGCGGCGACACGGTGCAGCGCGAGCAGCCGCGCCATGACCTGGCCGATGCGCGGCACCATGACATCGCAGGCCGCGAGGTTCACCGAGATATACAGCTGCGGATTGGCGCGCAGCAGCTGCCCCAGCTGTTCGAGCAGACGCTGCAAGACGAAGTCGGTCATCTGCCGGATCTGCCCGGTGTTCTCCGCCATGGGAATGAACAGGTCGGGGCTGGTCAGCGTGCCGTCCGGGCGCCGCCAGCGCAGCAGCGCTTCGGCGCCGACGCAGTTGCGGCTGTCGAGATCGAAGATCGGCTGATACAGCACCTGCAACTCACCCCGGCGGATCGCCCCGTGCAGCTCGGCATCCAGCGACTGGCGCTGACGCACCAATAGTAAGGTCAGAAAGCCGACAACGGCCCCGGCGATCAGGCACACCGGCAACAGCCACCACCACACCGCCGGGACGTGCATGCCCGTGCGCGGCGTAATCAGCACCAATTGATATTCCGGGTTGTCGGTGGGCATGCGATAGATCAGCCGCGTTTGCGTGACTTGCAGCGCATTAGGGCTCTTCGGTGGCCAGGGTTCGGTCGGTGGCCAGGTCTGTGCGGTGCCGAGCACCGGAATCGCGCGAGTGCCGTGATCGAGTACCACCAGCAGGCTGCTGCCGGGCGAAAGATCGACCATGTCGGTCAAATGCCCGCGCGAGGTAGCGACACGAAAGTTGCCGCGACCGAGCATCAGCGCCGCGCGGTTTTCATCGGGCTCGGTGGTGGTGTTCAGCCAATAGCTGTAGGTCGGGCCCTGAATGTCCGGCGCGCGCACCAACGACAGACCTTCCTGGCGCGGACGGTTGGAGCAGAACCGCGAGGCGTCCATGTACGCGGCTTCGTAGACGAAGCGGTAGTTGAAGGTGACTTGCTGCAGAGTCGCGATCATTTCTTCGTCGCAGCCGCGCAAGGGCTGGGCTTCAAGGTCGTCGAGACTTTCGCGCAACTGGCCGAACAATTGTTCGAGGCGCGCGAGGAAACGCTCGCCTTGGGCGTTCATTTCCTGGCTCTCGCGCATTTCCAACTGGCGCATCGCCGCGAACATACCGCCGGCGATCAGCAGGCTGGCGCTGAGGACAGCCGCGATCATCGCCAAAAAAACAGGGCGATAAAACCAGCTACGCAGCGTCTCTCGGGTCGCAGCCATCAGGGATTTTCCGAAGAATTACCATGAGTTATAGCTGCTGATTGCGATTTCGCCCTGACCGTCGGGCGGGCGTCATTATTTTGTCTGATTGAGGACCAAAAGAAGTGCCGCGGTTTGTGCATCCGGGGTGCCGTCGAAGCGGGCAGGGCGGTAATGCATCTGGAACGCGGCGAGGACATGCCGCGTGGCGACGTCCAGCTCGCCGGTCTGCGGTGTGTCGTAACCCAGACGCGCGAGTTGCGCCTGGAACCAGCCGATCTCCGGCAACGGGTTGCTGTTAAAAATAGCCTGCTGACGCGCCACCGCTTGCTCGTTCGGCCACAGGCCAAGGCCTTCGGCGGCGAGACGTTTCCAGGGGAACAGTGGCCCCGGATCAAGCTTGCGCAACGGCGCGATGTCGCTGTGACCGATGATGTGCCGCGGGCTGATGCCGTTGCGTTTGCTGATGTCCTTGAGCAGGGTGATCAACGATTCGATCTGCGCTTCGCTGTACGGATACCACAGGCGCCCTGTCGAGGTGTCCTTGTAGCCGGGATTGACGATTTCGATGCCGATGGAACTGGAGTTCAGCCAGGTACGGCCCTGCCACTGACTTTCGCCGGCGTGCCAGGCGCGCTGGTTTTCGTCCATCAGCTTGTACACGGTGGCGTTCTTGTCATCGCCGATCAGGTAATGGCTACTGACGTCGCCATGGGTCAGCAATTGCAGCGAACGCTCAAGCGACGCCGAGGTGTAATGCACCACAACGAACTGGATGCGGCTGTCGTAATTGGCCGAAGGGTGGCTGGTGTCGTAGCGCGGGCCGCTGGCGCAACCGGCGAGGACGAACAGCGAGGCAACAAGGGCGAGGAATTTCATGGCAAAGGACGATACGCTGAAAACGATAATGCAACAGTGTAACGTACGGATTTGCTCAGAGTCCGCCAGCGGGCGGATTTAAACAAAATGGAACAATTGCCTTAGCCGAGCTCGACTCGGTTGCGCCCGGCGTTTTTTGCTCGGTACAGCGCCTGATCGGCTCTTTTCAGCACCAGATCGCTGTGTTCTCCGACCCGAAATGACGCGAGTCCCATGGAAATGGTGATAGTCACTCGCTCGCCCTTGAAATGAAACGGGCAGGCTTCGATCGCCGCGCGCAGGGTTTCCAGCAGTTTCGCGCCCACCGCTGGTGGCGTCGCCGGCAGCAATAGCACGAACTCCTCACCGCCGAAACGGGCGATGAAATCCGAGCCGCGCAGGCGTTTGCGCAATACCGTGGCGATGATCTTCAGCACTTTGTCGCCGGCCAGATGGCCATAGCTGTCGTTGATCCGCTTGAAGTGATCGAGGTCGAGCATGGCCAGGCTGAGGGTGTTGCCGTGCTGCTGCCATTGCTGGATTTCATGCTCAAGGCGTTCGCTCCACGCCGCGCGGTTGGGCAGGCCGGTCAACGGATCGATCAGGGCTTTCTGCCGCTGCTCTTCAAGGTGTTCACGGAAGCCCATGGCTTCCTGCTCCATATGCGCCACTCGCTCCGACAGGCTCTTCAATCTGGCAGCGACTTCCTGTTCGCGGGCGTCGCGCTGTTTCTGGTGCTGGTCCATCGTTCCCAGCAGGCCTTCCAGGTGATTCTCCAGCACATGCTTGAGGTCATCGAGGTCCGCCGCTTGCTGGACGCTGCTCTGCAAGCCGTCGACCTGCTCGCGAATCTGCGTGTCCATGGCCCGCGCCGCCGAGCTGTTGTCGGCATGCCCTTCGCTGGCCGCTTGCAGGTTGCTCTGAAACGCTTCGAGGCGTTCGTTGAGTTGTTGCAGATAGGCTTCGAATTCGTGCTGACCGCTGTCGGTAATCGCCAGCATCAAGGTTGCGAGATCGTCGAGGATCGGCAGCAGTTCGTACCAGTTCAGCCCGTGTTTGAGCCGCTCGCGCATGGCTTCGGCTTGCGGCCGGTGGCGCTCGGGCAGGGTCAGGTCGTCGAGCAGGCCGATCAGCGTGTCTTCGATATGTCTGGCCACGGAGCTGTAGGACGGCTCCGGGGAATCCGGCAGAGCGAAGAGGATGTCGTGCTCCGACTGCTCCGGGTCGATGGCGGCCAAGGCCTGAGCGATCGGCTCGGGCAAGGGCAGGCTATCGAGAATCAGCGGCGACGGATCGCCGGGGTGGATCAGTTCATCGGGGTTGAACGCCTCGGTTGCTGGCGCAGCGACGGTCATCTCGGTGTCAGGGGCTGGTTCAACCTGCACTGGCTCGGCTTCAACGACGACCACAGGCGCAGCGAACGCAACGACTTGCGGCTCATCAGGCGGCGTCTGGGCGGGCGCCTCGATGACGGTCTCGGGCGCTGCGATTGCTGGCTCCGCGTTGGCCACCGGTGCCGATTGCGCAGGCTCCGGTTCAGGTTGCCGGGCTTCGACCGGCTGCGGCACTGGTGTTGCTGGTATGTCGGCCGCCGGTGCAGCGGCTTCCTCACCGTCACGGCTGCCAAACAAACGCTGCAACAGCCCCGGCCGGCCTGGCTCGGCAGGAGTCTCCAACTGACTCAAGGCCTTGCCCTGCAAACCACTGAGTTCGCTCAGCAGCAGCGGCATTTCCCGTGCCTGACCGACGCGGCTGTCCAGTTGTTTGGCAAATTTCTTCAGCGGTTGCGCGACTTCGCGCGGCAGTGGCAGGGCCTGCAACTGGGTGACCAGCGCGGTGAGCGCGGTGCTGACCTGATCAATGCGCGTTTCACGGCGCTGCTCGGAGTCGAGCACGGCTTTTTCCAGACGCGGCAGCAGGGCGGCGAGGCCGGCGTCCATGTCATCGGTACGCACGACTTCGCGCATTTCCTTCATGCACTGATCGACGACCTTGTCGGTGCCCTCGGCCGCCAGCGTGCTGCGCACCAGACCGCGCCGCAGCAGGTCGAGCCGCGCGGCCCAGCGGCGTTCGAGCTTGTCCTGCTGTTCGATGCTCTTGAGGTACTTCTCTTTCCAGCGCTGGGCGTCGTCGCTCATTCACAGGTTCCGCGAGGGGCAGGGCTCAACGCGGGCAATGCGTCGGCCGTGAGCGAACCCGGCAGACGAATTTCCACCGCGACCGGCAGGTGATCGGAAATGGGCTGGGCCAGCACCTCGACCTTTTCCAGGGTCAGGGTCGGGCTGAGCAGAATATGATCAAGGCAACGCTGTGGGCGCCAGCTGGGGAAGGTCGCTTCCACCTGCGGGGCCAGCAGGCCGAGATCGCGTAACGGCGAGTGTTCGAGCAGGTCGCTGGCATGGGTATTCATGTCGCCCATCAGCACCTGATGCTTGTACCCGCTGATCAAATCACGAATGTAGGCCAGTTGCAGGCTGCGCGTCCGCGCGCCGAGGGCCAAATGCATCATCACCACCACCAGTGCCTCCGGACCTTCGCCGAAGCGCAGCAGGATCGCGCCGCGACCTTTCGGGCCGGGCAGCGGGTGATCCTCGATCGCCCACGGTTTCAGGCGACTGAGCACGCCATTGCTGTGCTGGGCCAGTCGACCGAGGTTGCGATTGAGTTGTTGATACCAGTAGGGAAAGGCGCCGAGGTGGGCCAGATGTTCGACCTGATTGACGTAGCCTGAACGCAGGCTGCCGCCATCGGCTTCCTGCAGGGCGACCAGATCGAAGTCGCCGAGCAGGTCACCGATCTTTTGCAGATTGCCGGAACGCCCGGTGTGCGGCAGCAGATGCTGCCAGCTGCGGGTCAGGTAATGCCGATAGCGTTCGGTGCTGATGCCGACCTGAATGTTGAAGCTCAGCAAGCGCAGACGCTGGTCTTCGGGCAGGCCCGTAGACGCCAGATGATGCTCGTTGACCTGCGGATCATGCAGGCCAACGATGCGTTCGGACTTCCAGCGGCGCATGGCGAATGCCGCGCTTAGTTGGCAGCAGCCTTGTTCGCCGCTCGCTCTTTGGCGACCAGATCGTCAGCCAGCTTCAATGCTTGCTCGGCACCACCGGCAGAGCCGATGTCGAAGCGGTATTTACCATTGACGATCATGGTTGGCACGCCAGTGATTTCGTACTTCTTCGCCAGCTCACGGGCTTTGACGATCTGGCCTTTGATAGCGAACGAGTCGAAAGTGGCGAGGAACTTGTCCTTGTCCACGCCTTGAGTGGCGAGGAAGTCAGCCATGTCGTTCTTGTCGGTGAGCTTCTTGTGTTCTTTCTGGATCGCGTTGAACACGGCGTTGTGCACCTGATGCTCGACACCCATGGCTTCCAGAGTCAGGAACATCTGACCGTGAGCGTCCCATGGGCCGCCGAACATGGCGGGAATGCGCACGAAGTTGACATCGGACGGCAGTTTTTCAACCCATGGATTGATCACTGGCTCAAAAGCGTAGCAATGCGGGCAGCCGTACCAGAACAGCTCGACCACTTCGATCTTGCCAGGCTTTGCCACCGGCACCGGGTTGGCCAGTTCGACGTAAGGGGCGGCAGGGGCTTCAGCGGCCTGGGCGGTGACGCCGAACAGGCTGGCAGCGACGAGGGCGGCGCTGATGATCAGATTACGCATGCTTTACTCCTGAACAATTTGGGTCGCCTCGCTCGACCTGTTTCGACACAGATCCTGGCGGGCATGAGTGCTGTAGTGTAACGGCAGCGGCCACAAAAAAGGGCGGCCAAAGCCACCCTTTTTATACTTGCTGCGAAGGATTAATCGAGCGTTAACGTGGCCGGCGCTGCGCGCCTCGTTCAGCCCTCGATTCAGGGCCTCAGTGCAGGCCCTGGATGTAGCTGGAAACCGCAGCGATGTCTTCGTCGCTCAGCTTGCGCGCGATGGTGCGCATGGTCATCGCGTCGCCGTCGTTGGCGCGACCGCCTTCTTCCTTGCGGAAATCGGTCAGTTGCTTGGCGATGTATTGCGCATGCTGGCCACCCAGATGGGGGAAGCCTGCTGCAGCATTGCCGGCGCCGTTCGGCGAGTGGCAGCCGGTGCAGGCTGGCAGACCTTTTTCCAGGTTGCCGCCACGGAACAGCGCTTCACCGCGAGCGACGATCTTCGGATCGGCGGCGCCGACGCTGCCTTTCTGGCTGGCGAAGTACGCGGCGATGTCGGCCAGATCCTGATCGTTCAGGTTGGTCAGCAGCCCGGTCATTTCCAGCACCACGCGCTTGCCCGACTTGATGTCGTGCAATTGCTTGTCGAGGTAGCGTTCACCTTGACCGGCCAGTTTCGGAAAGTTTGGCGCCATGCTGTTGCCGTCCGGGCCATGGCAGGCTCCGCACACGGCAGCTTTGGCCTGGCCTGCTGCGGCATCGCCGGCAGCATGGGCGACACCTGAAATTCCCACGGTCAACAGCAGACTCACGATCAATTTGTTCATCAGCTAATCCAACTACGGCTAAGGGTTAAGTTATGGACCGGGCTTACTCTCGCTCATCCACAGGATGATGGCCTGGTAATCCTCGGCACTGCAGTCCATGCACAAACCACGCGGCGGCATCGCCTTGAAACCCTGGGTCACGTGTTGCACCAGCGTCCCCATACCTTTCGCCAACCTCGGCGTCCAAGCTTCCTGATCGCCTCTTGCGGGCGCCATGGGTAGTTGGCCGGAATGACAGGCACCACAAACACGGTTGTACACAGCTTCCGGATCCTGTGTAGCCTGTGCGCTGTAAAGCGGCATCAAGACTCCGGCAGCCAGCAGCCATTTCGTCATAAAACGACCTTTTCAGGGTTGAGAGCGTTCTGCGTTCTAATGCGCAATCAAAGTCTGTCGCTCTCGTGAACTTCATCCTTCGCTGGGACAAAGCACACACAAAATCTGCGGCATTATATACTGGCGTCACTGAAACGGAAGCGACACCGCGTTCCGCGCCCAATCCCGGCGCCGCCCACATCGGAAATCCCATGCAACTCAAGAATCCCATCCTCGGCCTGTGCCAACAGTCCACGTTCATGCTCAGTGCCGCCAAAGTCGATCAATGCCCAGACGACGAAGGCTTCGAAGTGGCGTTTGCCGGTCGTTCCAACGCTGGCAAATCCAGCGCGCTGAACACCCTGACCCACGCCAGCCTGGCGCGCACCTCGAAAACTCCGGGTCGCACACAGCTGTTGAACTTCTTCAAGCTAGACGATGATCGCCGTCTGGTCGACCTGCCGGGGTACGGTTATGCAAAAGTACCGATCCCGCTCAAGCAACACTGGCAGCGCCACCTCGAGGCTTACCTCGGTGGTCGGGAGAGTTTGAAAGGTCTGATTCTGATGATGGACATCCGCCATCCGATGACCGACTTCGACCTGCTGATGCTCGACTGGGCCGTCGCCGCCGGCATGCCGATGCACATCCTGCTGACCAAGGCCGACAAGCTCACCTACGGCGCAGCCAAGAACACCTTGTTGAAAGTACAGTCGGAAATCCGCAAAGGCTGGGGCGACTCGATCACCATCCAGTTGTTCTCCGCCCCAAAACGCATGGGCCTGGAAGAGGCCTACACTGTATTGGCCAACTGGATGGAACTGGCAGACAAAGGCGCCGAGGCGGCAGCCGAGTAAGACAATTTCAAAACTGACTGTGGTGCTGTCAGGCAAGGCGAGAGTAACGCTAAAAAGCGGAGTTTAGGGGACCTGAATGAGCTTTTTTAGCGATGCTTTTAACGCAGCATGGCCGCGCTTCAGCCGATTTTTGGGCAAAAAAAGCCCCGGATTTCATTGGGGAGGGAGAAATTCCGGGGTTCAAGTTCCGAACCGCTAGGGCGGGGTTCAGATATCTGCCAACACTTAACACAACATAGGAGCATCGAAGGGCTTCACCAGCCATTCAGTACCTCTGAGTGTTCGATCGACAGATTAGTTCAGATTTTTTTCAAAAAGCTTTGGAATAGCCTCAAGCATTTATCGGTCTAAGCCCGGTTCCCGGGCTTGCCGCGACGGCGCGTCGCGGCAACTCTGCCAATATTCAGTGCGCCTCATCCCAGTTGTTGCCCACGCCAACTTCCACCAGCAGCGGCACATCCAGTTTCGCCGCTTCGCTCATGTGCGTACGAATCTCGGCGCTGACCTGCTCGACCAGATCCTCGCGAACCTCCAGCACCAGTTCGTCGTGCACTTGCAGGATGACCCGCGCGTCCAGACCCGACGCGGTCAGCCAGTTATCCACAGCCACCATGGCTTTCTTGATGATGTCCGCTGCCGTGCCCTGCATCGGCGCGTTGATCGCTGTGCGTTCTGCAGCGGCGCGTTCTTGCGGCTTGTTCGAGTTGATCTCCGGCAGGTAGAGGCGACGCCCGAAGAAAGTTTCGACGTAACCCTGATCGGCCGCCTGCGCGCGGGTGCGCTCCATGTATTCGCGAACACCTGGATAACGGGCGAAGTAGGTGTCGATGTAAGCCTTGGCGGTCTTGGTGTCGACGCCGATGTCCTTGCCGAGCTTCTGCGCGCCCATGCCGTAGATCAGACCGAAGTTGATCGCCTTGGCGCTGCGGCGCTGGTCCGAGGTCACTTGATCAAGCTCGACCTTGAATACTTCGGCAGCGGTTGCAGTGTGCACGTCGAGATTGTTGCGGAAGGCGTTCATCAGGCCTTCGTCACGGGACAGGTGCGCCATGATCCGCAGTTCGATCTGCGAATAGTCCGCCGCCAGCAGTTTGTAGCATTTGGGTGCGACGAACGCCTGACGAATGCGTCGGCCTTCGGCGGTGCGCACCGGAATGTTCTGCAGGTTCGGGTCACTGGAGGACAGGCGCCCGGTCGAAGCCACAGCCTGGTGATACGAGGTGTGGATGCGACCGGTGCGCGGGTTGATCTGCTCCGGCAGGCGATCGGTGTAGGTGCTTTTCAGCTTGCTCATCGAGCGGTGCTCCATCAGCACCTTCGGCAAGCGGTGATCGTCTTCGGCGAGTTTCGCCAACACTTCTTCAGCGGTGGACGGCTGGCCTTTGGCGGTTTTCTTCAGCACCGGCAGGCCGAGCTTTTCATAAAGAATCACGCCCAGCTGCTTCGGCGAGCCGAGGTTGAATTCTTCCCCGGCGATTTCGAAGGCTTCACGCTCCAGCGCGACCATTTTGTTGCCAAGCTCAATGCTCTGAATGCCCAGCAACTCGGCATCGACGAACGCGCCCTGGCGTTCGATGCGCGCCAGCACCGGTACCAGCGGGATTTCGATGTCGGTCAGCACGCTGGCCAGACTCGGAATCGCGCTGAGCTTGTCGAACAGGGTCTGATGCAGGCGCAGGGTGATGTCGGCGTCTTCAGCGGCGTACGGCCCGGCCTGTTCCAGGGCGATCTGGTCGAAGGTCAGTTGCTTGGCACCTTTGCCGGCGATGTCCTGGAAGCTCACCGTCGTGTGGTCGAGATACTTTTGCGCGAGGCTGTCCATGTCGTGGCGGGTCGCGGTGGAGTTGAGCACGTAGGACTCGAGCATCGTGTCGAAGGCGATGCCGCGCACGCTGATGCCTTCACTCTGATCGCCGCCAATGGCGCAGTTGGCCAGAATGTTCATGTCGAACTTGGCGTGCTGGCCGACCTTGAGTTTGTTCGGGTCTTCCAGAATCGGCTTGAGTGCGCGCAGCACGGTGTCGCGATCCAGCTGCTCCGGCACGCCGATGTAGGAGTGGGTCAGCGGGATGTACGCAGCTTCGTTGGCCTGTACGGCGAACGACAGGCCGACCAGTTGCGCTCGCTGCGCGTCGATGCCGGTGGTCTCAGTGTCGAAGGCGATCAGCTTGGCGTTGCGCAGTTTTTCCAGCCAGACGTCGAAGCGAGCCTGATCGAGGATGGTTTCGTAGGCGGCTTCGGCAGGGGCAGCAGGTGCCTCGGCTTGCGGGGCGCTGAACAGATCATGTGCGGGCGCAGGTTCGGCCGCCGCGCTCAGTTCCAGGCGTTTGGCATCGCGATCCAGATCATTGAGCCAGCTCTTGAATTCCAGCAGGGTGTACAGCTCGTAGAGTTTGGCCGGATCCTCCTGGCCCATCTGCAGATCATCGAGGCCGATATCCAGCGGCACATCGACCTTGATGGTCGCCAGTTGATAGGACAGGAAAGCCATCTCCCGGTGCTCTTCGAGCTTGGCCGGCAAGTTTTTTGCGCCACGGATCGGCAGGGTCGGCACGATATCGAGGTTGGCGTACAGCTCGGTCAGGCCGCCGTTGACGCCGACCAGCAGGCCGGACGCCGTCTTCGGGCCGATGCCCGGCACGCCCGGAATGTTGTCGGACGAATCGCCCATCAGCGCCAGATAATCGATGATCTGCTCCGGTGCGACGCCAAATTTCTCCTTAACGCCCTCCACATCCATCGAGCTACCGGACATGGTGTTGACCAAGGTAATGTGGCCATCGACCAGTTGCGCCATGTCCTTGTCACCGGTGGAAATGATCACCGGGCGATCCGCCGCTGCGCTACTGCGGGCGAGGGTGCCGATTACGTCGTCGGCCTCGACGCCGTCGACGCACAGGAGCGGGAAGCCGAGGGCGATCACGCTCTGGTGCAGCGGCTCGATCTGCACGCGCATGTCATCGGGCATGCTTGGCCGGTTGGCCTTGTATTCGGCGTACATCTCATCGCGAAATGTCCCGCCCTTGGCGTCGAACACTACGGCGAAGGGGCTGTCCGGGTACTGCTTGCGCAGACTCTTGAGCATGTTCAGCACGCCTTTGACCGCACCGGTCGGCAGGCCTTTGGACGTGGTCAGTGGTGGCAGTGCATGAAAGGCGCGGTACAGGTAAGACGAACCGTCCACCAGGACGAGGGGGGCTTGGCTCATGAGCAGGATCAACCTTTTCGGCGGGTCCGGGGCTAGAATAGCGGGACCGTTGACGACAAAGGGACAAGGTTATCATGCGTACGTTAAATCGCTTGCTGCTGGTCGGGTTGATCGCTGTCTCACCACTGGCCGCGATCGCGGCGGATGATGCGCCGGGCGGCGACCCCGAGGTCACCATACGCACGGAGGGCGACAAGACCATTGAGGAGTACCGCCAGAACGGTTTCCTCTATGCGATCAAAGTCACGCCAAAGGGCGCGCCGCCTTACTTTCTGGTGCGCGCCGACGGGACGGATGCCAATTTCATCCGTTCGGATCAGCCGGATATGCTGATCCCGTCATGGAAGATCTTCGAATGGAAGTAGGTTTTTAATTCACTCGGCGCCGCCGTTGCGGCGCCCGTACTGGCAGTTAAGACATGTCTGTGTTCACTCCCCTGGCTCGGCCCGAGCTGGAAACCTTTCTCGCCCCTTACGGGCTCGGCCGTCTGCTTGATTTCCAGGGGATCGCCGCCGGCAGCGAAAACACCAATTTCTTCATCAGTCTGGAGCAGGGCGAGTTTGTCCTGACCCTGGTCGAGCGCGGCCCGGTGCAGGAGATGCCGTTCTTCATCGACCTGCTCGACGTGCTGCACGAAGCCGAACTGCCGGTGCCTTACGCCCTGCGCACCACCGACGGCTTGGCCCTGCGTGAGCTCAAAGGCAAACCGGCGCTGCTGCAACCGCGCCTGTCCGGCAAGCACATCAAAGTCGCCAACGCCCAGCATTGCGCCCAGGTCGGCGAGTTGCAGGCGCATCTGCACCTGGCGACTCAGGGCGAACGAATGATCAAGCGCAAGACCGATCGCGGTCTGGACTGGATGCTGGAGGAGGGCACTGAATTTCTCTCGCACCTGAGCGATGAGCCGCGTGCCTTGCTGCAAAAGGCGCTGGATGAGATCACCGAGCGCAAAGACAAGATCCTCGCGCTACCTCGCGCCAACATCCACGCCGATTTGTTCCGCGACAACGCCATGTTCGAAGGCACCCATCTGACCGGGCTGATCGACTTCTACAACGCCTGCTCGGGGCCGATGCTGTACGACGTGGCAATTGCCTTGAATGACTGGTGTTCGGACGACGAGGGCGTGATCGATGGCCCGCGTGCGCGTGCGTTTCTCGGTGCCTATGCGGCGCTGCGGCCGTTCACGGCGGCGGAGGCTGAGCTCTGGCCAACGATGTTGCGTGTGGCCTGTGTGCGGTTCTGGCTGTCACGCTTGATCGCCGCCGAGCAGTTCGCCGGGCAGGATGTGTTGATTCACGATCCGCAGGAATTCGAGCAGCGCCTGGCGCAGCGGCAGAAGGTCAGCACACCGTTGCCTTTCGCCCTCTGAGTAGATTCGCCAAGCAAACATGAACCTGTGGAAGCGAGCCTGCTCGCGAAGGCGGCGGCCCGTTCAGCATTCTTGCTGACTGACCCACCGCTTTCGCGAGCAGGCTCGCTCCCACAGGGTTTGTGTTGTTACAACGATTCCAGGCATCCCGCCAAATCATTGCCCAACTTTTCCAACACCTGCTCATAGCCCTGAGCCGTCGCCGGGGTGTACCCGCCCAACGCATCCAGTTCCGCCAGCTTCACCGGCAGGCCAGCCACCAGTGTTTCCGCCAGGCGCGGACGCAATGGCGGTTCGCTGAACACACAGGTCTTGCCCACTTCCTGCAAACGCTTGCGCATCGCCGCGACGTGCTGGGCGCCGGGTTGTACTTCGGCGGCCACCGCGAACACCCCGGCGTGCTTCAGCCCATAAGCGTCTTCGAAATAATCGAAGGCTTCGTGGAAGACGAAGTACGGCTTGCCTTCGACATTGGCCAGGCGCTTCTTCAAACGCTGATCCAGCGCATCCAGACGTGCATCGAAGGCTTTGGCATTGCTCTGATAACGCTGGGCATTGGCCGGGTCGGCGGCGCTGAGGTCGGCAGCCATTTTGTCGGCGATCACCCGCGCATTGACCGGTGACAGCCACAAATGTGCATCCAGCGAGCCGGGGCGATGATCGTGATCATGCTCGTCGGCTTCTTCGGCATGGGAATGGTTGTCCGCGCCGAAATGCCTCAGGTTGAGGCCTGGCAGATCCTGCACCGCGACGCTCGGCAGGCTGCGACCGCCGAGCACGCGCGGCAGGAAACCTTCCATGTCCGGGCCGATCCAGTAGAGCAGATCGACCGACTGCACCTTCCGTACGTCGGACGGGCGCAGGGCGTAATTGTGCGGCGAGGCACCCGGTGGCAGCAGCACCTCGGGAATCGCCACGCCGTCCTGCACGGCAGCGGCAATCAACTGCAACGGTTTGATGCTGGTGAGCACTTTGACCTCGGCCTGAGCCGTACCGATCAGCAGAAAACTGGCAACAAAAGCCACAAAAACAGAAAAAAGTCGGGACACGATGACCACTCAAGGAAGCGAGAACGGGTAACATAATAACGTCTCCAGCAAATCTCGTCGCCGCTCATGCCTATTACCCCGATTGCCAGCCGTCCCCACGACCACTCCCATTGCGTGCACAGCGCTTTGTCCGAGGCCGATACCTTGTGCGCGCAGAAAGGTTTGCGTCTGACCGCCCTGCGCCGCCGTGTGCTGGAACTGGTCTGGCAGAGTCACAAGCCACTGGGTGCCTACGACATCCTTGCGGTGCTCAGCGAGCAGGACGGCCGCCGCGCCGCGCCGCCTACGGTGTACCGCGCACTGGATTTCCTGCTGGAAAACGGCCTGGTCCATCGCATCTCGTCGCTCAACGCCTTCGTTGGCTGCGTGCATCCTGAACACGCGCATCAGGGCCAGTTCCTGATCTGCCGCGAGTGCCACGCCGCGATCGAACTTGAACAAAAAGTAATCAGCGACGCGATCATCAGCAGCGCCAGAGACGTGGGTTTCATCGTCGAAGCGCAGACCGTCGAAGTGGTTGGTCTGTGCGCCGGTTGCCAGGGGGCCTGATGAGCAACGCGCTGATCCGTCTGGAGCAGGTCGCCGTCACGTTTGCCGGGCAGACCGTGCTGGACAACATCGAGCTGAGCGTCGAGCCGGGGCAGATCGTCACCCTGATCGGCCCCAACGGTGCCGGCAAGACCACGCTGGTACGCGCCGTGCTCGGGCTGTTGAAGCCGAACAGTGGCAGCGTCTGGCGCAAAGCGAAGCTGCGCGTCGGCTACATGCCGCAGAAGCTGCATGTCGACCCGACCCTGCCGCTGTCAGTGCTGCGCTTCCTGCGCCTGGTGCCTGGCGTCGATCGTTCGCGTGCCCTGGCCGCATTGAAGGAGGTCGGCGCCGAACACGTGATCGACAGCCCGGTGCAGAGCGTTTCCGGCGGCGAAATGCAGCGCGTGCTGCTGGCTCGGGCACTGCTGCGTGAGCCTGAGCTGCTGGTGCTCGATGAGCCGGTGCAGGGCGTCGACGTGGCCGGGCAGGCCGAGCTGTACAGCCTGATCACCCGGCTGCGCGACCGCCACGGTTGCGGCGTGCTGATGGTGTCGCACGATTTGCATCTGGTGATGAGCACCACCGATCAGGTGGTCTGCCTCAACCGCCACGTCTGCTGCTCCGGGCACCCCGAGCAGGTCAGCGGCGATCCGGCATTCGTCGAGCTGTTCGGCAAGAACGCGCCGAGTCTGGCGATCTATCACCACCATCACGACCACGCCCACGACCTGCACGGTTCGGTGGTCAAAGGCCCGCTCGGCGGGCAACCTCATGTTCATGGAGACGGCTGCAAGCATGGCTGATTTTCTTTTGTATGCCCTGCTTGCAGGTCTGGCCCTGGCGCTGGTGGCCGGACCGCTCGGCTCGTTTGTGGTGTGGCGGCGCATGGCCTATTTCGGCGATACGCTGTCCCACGCCGCACTGCTCGGCGTGGCGCTGGGCTTTTTGCTGGACGTCAGCCCGACGGTGGCGGTGACGGTCGGCTGCCTGCTGCTGGCGGTTCTCTTGGTGACGTTGCAACAGCGCCAGCCACTGGCGTCCGACACGCTGTTGGGAATTCTTGCGCCAAGCACGCTCTCTCTCGGCCTGGTGGTACTAAGCTTCATGCATGAAGTGCGGATCGACCTGATGGCCTATCTGTTTGGCGACTTGCTGGCAATCAGTCCGAGCGACCTGGCGTGGATTCTCGGCGGCACCGCGGCGGTGCTGGTGTTGCTGGTGACGCTGTGGCGGCCGCTGCTGGCGGTCACCGTGCACGAAGAATTGGCGCGGGTCGAAGGCCTGCCGGTGGCGGGTTTGCGCTTGGCGCTGATGCTGTTGATCGCGGTGGTGATAGCGGTGGCGATGAAAATCGTCGGGGTGCTGCTGATCACTTCGCTGCTGATCATCCCGGCGGCTGCGGCACAGCGTCACGCCCGTTCGCCGGAGCAGATGGCGCTGGGCGCGAGCCTGCTGGGCATGCTCGCGGTGTGCGGCGGGCTGGCATTGTCGTGGTTCAAGGACACCCCGGCGGGGCCGTCGATCGTGGTGACGGCAGCCGCGCTGTTTCTGTTGAGTTTTGTTCTGCCCCGTCGTGGGGTGTAGACTTGGCCGCTTTTTGCGCAATTAGAGAGTCGCAGGAATGAAGCCGTTCGCCTCCCGTTATCTGCTCCTTGTCGCATTTTCCGTGCTGCTGGGCGCCTGCCAAAGCACGCCGCCGGTGGCTGAAGTCCCGGATGCGCGGGCTACGGCCATCGCACAGCTGGAGCAAAGCCTGGCCAGCAGCGAACTGGCCACCGCCGAAGACCAGTTGGCCGCGTTGCAGGCCGCGACCCCCAACGATCAGTCCCTTGAGCAGTACCAGCGGCAGCTGGCCGAAGCGTACCTGCGCCGCAGCCAGATCGTTCTGCAGAAAGGCGATGTCAACGCTGCCGCCACCGCGCTCAGCCGCGCCCGTGCTCTGATGCCCAAGGCGCCGGCGCTGACCGGCGGCGTCAACGGCGCGATCACCGAAGCGCGCAAGGCCGAGCTGGAAAAGGCTGAGGCCGCACTGCTGGCTGCCGAAGCCAGGCCGAAAGCCAAGGTCATCGACCCGACCGCCGAGAGCACCACAGTTGCGTTGAACATCGGTGATATTCACAAGCTGCAACGACAGCTCGATGCGATCGCCGCCGATGTAGTGAATTACGAATGCGCTGTCAGCATTCAGGCGCCGCGCACCGCGGATTATCCCTGGCTGGCGACCTTGCTGAGCAAGCGAGTCAAGAAGCTCGATCCAGATTTTGATTTGCAGATCGACAAGCAGATCCTGCGCACAGTGCCGGCGCAGATGGTTTTAAGCCCGCGCAAGCCATAAAAAGCTTCGCGAGCAGGCTCGCTCCCACAGGTGCAACAGCGTACCTGTGGGAGCGAGCCTGCTCGCGAAAGCGTCCGCTCAGCCAATAAAGATCTTAAGCCGGAATCGCCTTGGCCTTAGGCTCCCGCGCCCAGACCCGATGCTCGCCAATCGCGGCGAAGAACGGTTTGGTCAACGCACCCACATCCGCGCCCTGCAACAGCCCCGCATCCGCGTCGAGCTTCAGCAAGTCCTGCAATTGCTTGGCCTCGCCGTGCAGCGCGATCGCCTTCAGGTGCTTGTAGGCCTCCAGCAGATAATGCAGCGCCACGCCGTCGCCGCTCAACGCGGTAATCGACGCCGCGCCACCCGGTACGAACACCGCATCGAACGCAATTGAAGGCATGCCTTCCATCGACGCATCCACCGGCAATGCCTTGCCGTCAGCGGTCTTCACTGGCGCCGAGGTCGGGCCGAGCAGTTTCGCGTGGGCGCCTTCGGCTTCCAGCGCTTTCTTCATCGCATCGATGGCCGCAGCGTCAACACCATTGGCAGCAAGGATTGCCACCTTGCGCGCCTTGATATTGCCGGGTAGCAGGTTGGCTTGGCTCAGCGCTGGCGACTGCTCCAGCGAGGTCTTGCGCACTTCGACCGTGCCTTTGGCTGGCGCCGGCAAGCCGAGGTTTTCCGCCACGCGTTTGGCCAGGGTCAGGTCGATATTGGCAAGGATCTCGTTCACTTCACGGGCACGGATGAACTCACGTTCGACCTTGCCCAGCTCGAAGCTGTAGGCAGCGATGATGTGCTCTTTCTCGTGGTCGCTCATGCTGTTGAAGAACAAGCGGGCCTGAGAGAAGTGATCGCTGAACGACTCGCTGCGTTGACGGATCTTCGCTGCGTCGATGCGCTCCGGGTAGCTCTCGAAACCACCGTCCTGTGCCGCTGGCGGGGTTTCTTTTGGCCAGCCGCCGTCGATCGAGTTCGGCTCGTACGAGGCACGACCCTTATCGATGGTGGTGCGGTGCTGCGCGTCACGCTGGCCGTTGTGGAACGGCGCCACCGGACGGTTGATCGGCAGCTCATGGAAGTTCGGCCCGCCGAGTCGGCTGATCTGCGTGTCGGTGTAGGAGAACAGTCGACCTTGCAGCAGCGGGTCGTTGGAGAAATCGATTCCCGGCACGATGTGGCCAGGGCAGAAGGCGACCTGCTCGGTTTCGGCGAAGAAGTTGTCCGGGTTGCGGTTCAGGGTCATTTTGCCCAGCGGCGTAATCGGAACGATTTCCTCGGGGATGATCTTGGTCGGGTCGAGGATGTCGAAGTCGAAGTCGTGTTCGTTCTCTTCTTCGACGATCTGCACGCCCAGCTCCCATTCCGGGTAGTCGCCCATTTCGATCGCTTCCCACAGGTCGCGACGATGGTAGTCGGTGTCTTTACCGGCGAGCTTCTGCGCCTCGTCCCACACCAGCGAGCAGGTGCCGGCGGTAGGGCGCCAGTGGAATTTGACGAAGCGTGATTTGCCCTCGGCGTTGATCAGGCGGAAGGTGTGCACACCGAAGCCCTGCATGCTGCGCAGGCTTTTCGGGATGGCCCGGTCGGACATCGCCCAGATGACCATGTGCGCCGATTCCGGCACCAGCGAGACGAAGTCCCAGAACGTATCGTGAGCCGAGCCGCCGGTGGGAATTTCGTTGTGCGGCTCGGGTTTCACCGCGTGGACGAAGTCCGGGAACTTGATCGCGTCCTGAATGAAGAACACCGGCATGTTGTTGCCGACCAGGTCGAAGTTGCCTTCATCGGTAAAGAATTTCACCGCAAAGCCGCGGACGTCACGCACGGTATCGCCGGAACCCCGTGGCCCCTGCACCGTGGAAAAGCGCACGAACACTGGGGTTTTCTTGCCCGGATCCTGCAGGAAGCCGGCCTTGGTCAGCGCTGCATGGTTCTCGTAGGTCTGAAAGAAACCGTGGGCGCCGGTACCACGCGCATGGACGATGCGCTCCGGAATGCGCTCATGGTCAAAGTGCGTGATCTTTTCACGCATGATGAAATCTTCCAGCAGCGAAGGCCCGCGCGGCCCGGCTTTGAGGGTGTTCTGGTTGTCGGCGATCTTCACGCCCTGATTGGTGCGCAGTGCCTGACCGGTGGCGTCGGAACGGAATTCTTCCAGGCTGTCGAGTTTGGCGTTGGTGTTGGCGCGATCCGGGGTGTCGGTTCCGGCCATCTCGCTTTTATCGGGTGCAGGCTTTTTGATGCTCATCAGACGTAAACTCCTCGTTTGGCCCCGGATGCCTTCCGCAGACCCTTGAGTGATTCCCGGGCACGGCACCCAGGGTTTCAAGTCGCTTACTTAGTGACTGATGAGCGTTTCAGCCGTTCCGTTTATCTGACCTTTGATCGCGTTATTGCCAAATTGAAGGTTAATTGCGAAATAAATGCTAAGAACCTCTATACGGACAGGCTAAAATGCGCGCCCGGCTAACCGCTGATCCTTTTCCAACGCGCCCCACAAGGTTCGCTACGTGATCGAGTTTCAAAACGTCCACAAGACTTACCGCGTCGCCGGTAAGGATATTCCCGCGCTGCACCCGACCAGTCTCGCCATCGAGAACGGCCAGGTGTTCGGCCTGATTGGCCATTCCGGTGCGGGCAAAAGTACCCTGCTGCGGCTGATCAATCGCCTGGAAGATTCCAGTGGCGGCAAGATCATCGTCGACGGCGAAGAAGTCACTGCACTGGACGCCAACGGCCTGCGCCGTTTCCGCCAGCAGGTCGGGATGATCTTCCAGCACTTCAACCTGCTCGCCTCCAAGACTGTCGCCGATAACGTCGCCTTGCCGCTGACCCTGGCCGGTGAGTTGTCGAGCAGCGAAATCAACCATCGCGTGGCCGAGTTGCTGGCGCGGGTCGGTCTGTCCGACCACGCGAAAAAGTACCCAGCGCAATTGTCCGGCGGTCAGAAGCAACGCGTCGGCATCGCCCGTGCGCTGGCGACCAAGCCGAAAATTCTGCTGTGCGACGAGGCCACCAGCGCCCTCGACCCGCAGACCACGGCATCGGTCCTGCAACTGCTGGCCGAAATCAACCGCGAACTGAAACTGACCATCGTCCTGATCACCCACGAGATGGACGTGATCCGTCGCGTCTGCGATCAGGTCGCGGTGATGGACGCTGGCGTGATCGTCGAGCAGGGTCCGGTGGCCGATGTGTTCCTGCATCCGCAGCACCCGACCACCAAGCGTTTCGTCCAGGAAAGCGAGCAGATCGACGAGAGCGAGCAGCGTGACGATTTCGCCCACGTGCCGGGGCGTATCGTGCGTCTGACCTTCCAGGGCGAAGCGACCTACGCGCCGTTGCTCGGCACCGTCGCCCGGGAAACCGGCGTCGACTACAGCATCCTCGCCGGTCGCATCGACCGCATCAAAGACATTCCGTACGGGCAACTGACCCTCGCTGTCACCGGTGGCGACATGGAAGCGGCGTTTGCCCGCTTCACCGCCGCTGACGTTCACATGGAGGTGTTGCGCTAATGGAAATGTTTGACGCTGCAATCAAGCAATACGACGCCGCGATAGAAGCCATCAAACTGTTCTTTCAGAACATCGACTGGCTTGAAATCGGCCTCGCCACCAACGACACCATGCTGATGCTCGGCGGTTCGCTGCTGTTCACCGTGCTGCTCGGCCTGCCGCTGGGCGTGCTGCTGTTTCTCTGCAGCCCGCGTCAGTTGCTGGAGAACCGGGGTCTCTATGCAGTCCTGTCGGTTATGGTGAACATCTTGCGTTCGCTGCCGTTCATCATTCTGCTGATCGTGATGATCCCGTTCACCGTGCTGATCACCGGCACCTCGCTGGGTGTGGCCGGGGCGATCCCGCCCCTGGTGGTGGGCGCCACGCCGTTCTTCGCGCGTCTGGTGGAAACCGCGCTGCGCGAAGTTGATCGCGGCATCATCGAAGCGACCCAGTCGATGGGCGCGACCACGCGGCAGATCATCATGAACGCCTTGCTGCCGGAAGCCCGTCCGGGCATCTTCGCAGCGATTACGGTGACAGCGATTACACTGGTGTCCTACACGGCGATGGCCGGTGTGGTCGGCGCCGGTGGTCTGGGCGACCTGGCGATCCGTTTCGGCTACCAGCGTTTCCAGACTGACGTGATGATCGTCACCGTGGTGCTGCTGTTGATTCTGGTGCAAGTGCTGCAAATGGTTGGCGACCGTCTGGTCGTGCATTTCTCGCGCAAATAAGCGGTTTTTTAATCAAGAGGCGCGGGCCATTCGCTGGCGGGCGCCCTCACAAGGAGTTAGCTGAATGAAAAAACTGATCGCTGCTTTCGCCGCTGTTGCGGCGTTTTCGGCCCACGCCGAGACCCTGACCGTTGCCGCCACCCCGGTGCCGCACGCGGAAATCCTCGAATTCGTCAAACCGGCCCTGGCCAAGGAAGGCGTGGATCTGAAGGTCAAGGTCTTCACCGACTACATTCAGCCGAACGTACAGGTCGCGGAAAAGCGTCTGGACGCGAATTTCTTCCAGCACCAGCCGTATCTTGATGAATTCAACAAGGCCAAGGGCACTGATCTTGTAGCCGTGACCGGTGTGCATCTGGAGCCACTGGGCGCTTATTCGAGCAAGCTCAAGGATCTGAAAGGCCTGCCGGGTGGTGCCAACGTGGTGATCCCGAACGACGCCACCAACGGCGGCCGTGCGCTGTTGCTGCTGGACAAGGCTGGCGTGATCAAGCTCAAGGATTCAAAAAACATCCTGTCGACCGTCAAAGACATCGCCGAGAATCCGAAAGACCTGAAGATCCGTGAGCTGGAAGCCGCGACCATCCCGCGCGTGCTGACTCAGGTTGATCTGGCGCTGATCAACACCAACTACGCGCTGGAAGCCAAGCTTGATCCGTCCAAGGATGCGCTGGTGATCGAAGGCAACGACTCGCCGTACGTGAACATCCTCGTGTCCCGCGCGGACAACAAGGACAGCGACGCGATGAAGAAACTGGCTGCTGCGCTGCACAGCCCGGAAGTGAAGCAGTTCATTACCGAGAAGTACAAAGGCGCGGTGTTGCCGGCGTTCTGATTCAGGTTGCTGCAATGAAAAAGGGGACGCCAATGGCGTCCCCTTTTTTGTGTCTGGTGCCTGGCTTGCGACCTGCCTTGAAGCTTCCCCTCACCCCAGCCCTCTCCCGAGGGAGAGGGGGCCGACCTTCAAGCTTTTCGAGCCTGAGATCGACTCACAATTGCAGGTCGGCGCAATTCGAATAAACACCTCGGTCAGTCCCCTCTCCCTCTGGGAGAGGGTTAGGGTGAGGGGCTTTTTAGCTTTAGAACTGTCACTTGCGCTCAAGCATCGCCGGCAACTGCGCCACCAGCTTGGCATTGTTCAACGGCGCGCGAATAAACCCGCGCTGCGTGCCGTCCGGGCCGATCACGGCGAGATTGCCGCTGTGATCCACGGTGTAATTCGGCTTGCTGGTATCGGCGGGAATGAACGGAATGCTCACCGCGTTCGCCACCTTCTGCAGTTCCTCGATAGATGAAGGCGTCAGGCCTATGAACTGCGGATCGAAATAGCCCAGGTACTGCTTCAACTGCTTCGGCGTGTCGCGGTTGGGGTCAACGCTGACCAGCACGATCTGCAATTTATCCACAGCCTCTTTCGGCAATTCACTCTTGATCTGCCGCAGTTGCGCCAGGGTGGTCGGGCAGATGTCCGGGCAGAAGGTGTAGCCGAAGAACAACAGACTCCACTTGCCTTTCAGCTCATCGATGGCAACCGGTTTGCCGTCCTGATCGGTCATGGTCACGTCCGGCAGGTTGCGGCTCTGCGGCAGCAGGATGATCCCGGCGTCGATCAGCGCAGTCGGGTCGCCCTGGCCTTTGCCGTTCAGCACTTTATTCACGGTAAGCCCGAGGATCAGCGCGATCACGGCGACGAGGATGAAGACGGTTTTCTGGGTTCGGGTCATAGGTTCAACAGTAAGTAGTGGTCTACGAGCAGGGCGATGAACAACAGGAACAAGTAATAAATAGAGTACTTGAAGGTGTTGATCGCCGCGTGCGGCCGAGTGCCACGGTACAGCACCACGGCCCATTGCAGAAACCTCGCGCCCAACGCCAGCGCACAGACCAGATACAGCACGCCGCTCATGTGAATCACGTAGGGCAAGAGGCTCACTGCCAGCAACGCAAAGGTGTACAGCAGAATGTGCACTTTGGTGTAGTGCTCGCCATGGGTCACCGGCAGCATCGGAATGTCGGCCTTGGCGTATTCCTCCTTGCGATGAATCGCCAGTGCCCAGAAGTGCGGCGGGGTCCAAGCGAAGATGATCAGCACCAGCAACAGCGGTTCGGCGCTGACATGGCCGGTGGCGGCAGTCCAGCCCAGCAGCGGTGGCGCGGCACCGGCGAGGCCGCCGATGACGATGTTCTGCGGCGTCGCGCGTTTGAGGAAACCGGTGTAGACCACCGCGTAACCGAGCAGCGAGGCGAGAGTCAGCCAAGCGGTCAGCTGATTGGTGAAGGTCAGCAGCAGCGCCTGGCCGAGCAATGCCAGCACCAGGGCGAAGGTCAGCGCCGCCACAGGTGAAACCCGGCCTTCGGCCAGCGGCCGTTTGTGCGTGCGCGCCATTACCGCATCAATGCGCCGATCGACCACATGATTGACCGCCGCCGCACCGCCGGCGCACAAGGCAATGCCCAGATTGCCAAACACCAGCACTGTCCACGGCACGCCGGCGCGGGTAGCGAGGAACATGCCGACCAGCGAGGTGATCAGCATCAGCACCACGACTTTCGGTTTGGTCAGCTCCAGATAATCGCGCCACAGCGCTTGCGCTGCACGCTCGCCGATCAGACTCGCCATGGCGTTTCTCCTTTCAATGCGATGGGCGCGACGACAGGTTTGTGCGCACTCAAGCGCCAGCGCGCCAGCACCGGTTGGTTCACCCGCAACAGGCTGGTGCGCGCGTGATAGTTGACCAGCACCAGAGTCAGCAACAGCGCCGCACCGCCAGCGTTATGGGCGACGGCCACTGGCAGCGGTAGATGAAACAGTACGTTGCTGATGCCGAGGGTGATCTGCGCGGCAAGGGCGATCAGCAGCAATCCGGCCAATCGGGTCATGCCTACCGCTTTCAACTGCCACGCCAGACCGAGCAGCACGACCGTCACCAGCAGAGCGCCGATGCGGTGGGTCAGATGAATCGCCGTGCGCGCATCGCTATCGAGTTGTCCGCCGAGATAATTCGGGCCGATGTGCTGGGTCAGGTGGAAACCGTTGGCGAAGTCCGCCGGCGGCAGCCATTGGCCGTGGCAGGTGGGGAAGTCGATGCAGGCCACCGCTGCGTAGTTGGAACTGACCCAGCCGCCCAAGGCGATCTGGCCGATCACCAGCAGCAGCCCCGCCGTCGCCCAGTATTGCAGGCGCTTGGGTACGGTCAGCGCCGGCAGCACGCCGGACAACCTCAGCGTCAGCAGGAACAGCAGACTCAACGTGGCAAAGCCGCCGAGCAAATGCCCGGTGACCACTTGCGGCCAAAGCTTGAGCGTCACCGTCCACATACCGAACGCCGCTTGGGCGATGACCACCGCCAGCAGAAACAGCGGCAGTTTCACCGGCTGGCCCGGATGGCGCCGGTTGACCCAGGCGCGCCCGGCCAAAACTGAAATCAGCAAGCCGAGGGTGCCGGCGAAGTAGCGGTGAATCATCTCGTTCCAGCCCTTGTGCGCCTCCACTGGCGCGTCAGGGAAATGCAGTTCGGCATGGGCCAGTTGCGCCTCGCTTTTCGGCACGCTGATAAAGCCGTAGCAGCCTGGCCAGTCCGGGCAGCCGAGGCCGGCGTGGGTCAGGCGGGTGTAGGCGCCGAGCAGCACGACAATCAGCGCCAGCAGGGTGGCAAACAGCGCGAGGCGAAATCCAGGTTTGGCCATGACGATGCCCTCATCCGATGTTCGACAGTTTCAGCAGATGCCGCAGGTCGTTAAGCAGATCCTTGCCCTTCACATTCGGCTCGTAACGCAGCACCAGATTGCCGTGCGGGTCGACGATCCACAGCTGCGGCACAGCTTTATCGCCGGTGGTCCTGGCGAACACCCCGGCATCCAGCGGATAGCGCTGCAACTGCGGATATTCACGGTCGAGTTTTGCGGCGTAATCAGCGCTCAGTGGTTGCGCGGCGGCGAGGGCGTGGCTGGCGCGCCCGGCTTCGCGGCCGAGGCTGATCTGGATCTGCCGCGCCAGATAAACCAGTTGCTGGCAATCGACGGCACAATCCTTCGGCGCCGTGACCAGAATCTGCCAGCGCTGCTCATCGGCCTGCACGCCGAGGTCGGCGCGGGTCTGGCCGTTGCCGATCAGCTCGCCGTGGTAGCTGCGTCCTTCCGGCACCCAGAACTGCAATTTGTACATGCCGGTGGCGAGCAGCATCGGCCCGACCACGCCAAGCACGATCAGCAACAATTGAATGCGCCCGCGCCGGCGGCTCGGAACGGGTTTGGCCTCAGACATGCTGGGTGGATTCATGGCGCTTCCCATGGCGTTTCTCCTTTGCGTTGTGCCAGCCCAAATAGAGGTAGAGCCCGAGCAACGCCGTGGCCATGGCGAACCATTGCACGGCGTAGCCGAGGTGTTTTTCCGGGCCCATCGCGACTATCGGCCAATCGGTCTGGTAGCTGGCCGGGCCGGGTTCGGCGCGTAATTCGTAGGCGAAGCCGTCGCGCTCCAGGGTTTGCCACAATTTGCCCGGCTCGACGGCGGTAATGGTTTGCGGCCAGACATGGCTGACCGGATCGGCGTGCAACTGGAACGTTGCGCCGGGGGCGACATAGACCCAGGCGTCGAGCGTCAGCGCCTCGGCCGGTGTCGTGAATTGCGGCGGCACGCGCCGATCGGGCCATGGCAGCCAGCCGCGATTGACCAGCAGCCAGAGGCCGCTGCGTTGGTCCTGAAACGGTTGCAGCAATTCGACGCCGACCTTGCCGCCACGCTGGCGGTTGTCCAGCAACAGGGTGTGGGCGGGGTCGAACTGGCCGTGCAGGCGCACGCGGCGGTAAGCCGGGTCGGCGCTGGCGAGCAGTTCACTGCTGGCCAGCGGTTCGGCCACGCGACGTTCGGCATAACTGGCCAGCAGCGCGGTTTTCTCCGCCCCCCGGCCCAGTTGCCAGAAGCCCAGTGCAACCATCAGCGGCAGCAACAGCGCCACCACGACAGTAGGAATCACGCCCGGGCGAAAGCGCTTCATGGGCGCGCCATAAAGTCAGTCATCGCGATCGCTATACTCAAGTGCATCGCCTGTCCCCCGGAGTCTTGCCATGTTCAAAGCAGCGATCGTCCTGATGCTGATTGCCACGGTCGTCAGCCTGTTCAGCGGCCTGTTTTTCCTGGTCAAGGACGACAGCAGCTCCAATCGGCTGGTCATCGCCTTGAGTGTTCGGGTGGCACTGGCCGTGGTCACCGTCGGCCTGATGGCCTGGGGTTTCTACAGCGGCCAGTTGGTGTCCCATGCGCCCTGGTAGCGCCAGCAGTCAGAGGACGTAAACGAAGAAGAACAAGCCGATCCAGACCACGTCGACGAAGTGCCAATACCAGCTCGCCGCTTCGAAACCGAACTGGTGCTCGTTGTCGAAATGGCCTTTCATGATGCGCATCAGCATCACGAACAGGATGATCGTGCCGATGGTCACGTGGGCGCCGTGGAAGCCGGTAAGCATGAAGAACGTCGCGCCGTAGATGCCCGAGCCGAGGGTCAGCCCCAGCTCTTGGTAGGCGTGAATGTATTCCTCGGCCTGGAAGCCGAGGAACGCGATGCCCAGCAGTACGGTAATCGCCAGCCACAGTTTCAGTGCGCCGCGATGGCCTTTCTTCAGCGCATGGTGGGCGATGGTGATGGTCACACTGGAGCTGACCAGCAGGATCGTATTGAGCAGCGGCAGGCCCCAAGGGCTGATGACATCCTTGGGCGGTGGGAACAGTTTCGGGTCTGGGTTGTTCAGCAACGGCCAGACGTATTCGAAGTTCGGCCAGAGCATTTCCGACAGGCCCTTGCTGCCTTCGCCGGCCAGCCCCGGTGCCGACACGACGCGGATATAGAACAGTGCGCCGAAGAAGGCGACGAAGAACATCACCTCGGAAAAGATGAACCAGCTCATGCCCCAGCGGAACGAGCGGTCCAGCTGTGGGCTGTACAGCCCCGCGCGACTTTCCTTGATCACCGCACCGAACCAGCCGAACAGCATGTACGCCAGCAGCAGGCCACCGACGAAAAAGATCAGTGGGCCGTGGGAATCCGGGCGTGCGGCCTTGAGATCGTTGAACCAGGTGGCGAGGCCGTACACGGTGACGAACATCCCGAGCGTGGCGATGATCGGCCATTTGCTCTGGGCCGGGACGTAATAATGCTCATGAGTTGCCATTTATTGTTCTCCTTATCGGCCACGCTCAACCGCCAGTGTTAACAGCCACCGGCGGATGTCGGGCGGTGATATCGAACAGCGTGTAGGACAGCGTCAGGTGCTTCACTTCCTTGGGCATGTCGCGGTCAACGATGAAACGCACCGGCATTTCGATCTGTTCACCGGGCTGCAGCACCTGCTGGGTAAAACAAAAGCATTCGGTCTTGTGGAAAAACGCCGCCGCGTTGCTCGGCGCGATGCTCGGCACCGCTTGCGCGCTCATCGGTTTGTCGGTGGGATTGCGCGCGATGAACACCATTTCGTTGACCGCGCCGGGGTTGGCGGTCAGCTCGTCGTGTTTCGGGTAAAAGTCCCACGGCATGTCGGCGGTGTTGGTCGAGAGAAACTGCACGCGCACCTGGCGGGAGGTGTCGACCACTTGCTCGCCTGAGTACTGGCTGCCGGTCTTGCCGTTGATGCCGAAGGCTTTGCACATCACGTCGTAGATCGGCACCAAGGCGAAACCGAAGACGAACATCGCCACCACCACCAGCAGCAGGCGGGTGACGAGTTTCTTCAGCGAGATCGAGTCAGCCATGATTCATGCCTCCCCGGTGATCACCTTTGCCCGGCAACACCTTTGTGGTGAGGGGATTTATCCCCGTTGGGCTGCGAAGCGGCCCTGAATCCAGCGCACACGGTCTACCTGTTGAATTTCGATTGCAGGTTTTGGGGCTGCTGCGCAGCCCAACGGGGATAAATCCCCTCCCCACAAGGGATCTGTGTACATCCACAGGAGATCTGTGAGCATCCACTGGGGATCTGTGCCTCTGCACACATTGCAAAAAACAGCAGGTGTTCATTTCACTTCCGGCGGCGTGGTGAAGGTGTGATACGGCGCCGGCGACGGCACGCTCCACTCCAGCCCTTCGGCACCGTCCCACGGTTTCGCCGGGGCCGGTGCGCCGCCACGGATGGTCTTGATGACGATGAACAGGAAGAAAATCTGCGTGGCGCCGAACATGAATGCGCCGATCGATGAGACCATGTTGAAATCGGCGAACTGCAGGTTGTAGTCCGGAATCCGTCGCGGCATTCCCGCAAGACCGACGAAGTGCATCGGGAAGAAGGTCAGGTTCATGCCGACGAACGACAGCCAGAAGTGCAGCTTGCCGAGGGTTTCGTCGTACATGTGCCCGGTCCACTTCGGCAGCCAGTAATAGGCCGAGGCGAAGATGCCGAAGATCGCCCCCGGCACCAGCACATAGTGGAAGTGCGCGACGACAAAGTAGGTGTCCTGATACTGGAAGTCCGCCGGGGCGATCGCCAGCATCAGCCCGGAAAAACCACCGATCGAGAACAGAATGACGAACGCCACGGCAAACAGCATCGGCGTCTCGAAGGTCATCGAGCCTTGCCACATGGTGCTCGCCCAGTTGAACACTTTCACACCCGTCGGCACGGCGATCAGCATGGTCGCGTACATGAAGAACAATTCGCCCACCAGCGGAATGCCGACCACGAACATGTGGTGCGCCCAGACAATGAACGACAGGAACGCGATGCTCGCCGTGGCGTAGACCATCGAGGTGTAGCCGAACAGCGGCTTGCGCGCGAAGGTCGGGATGATCTGGCTGACCGCGCCGAACGCCGGCAGGATCATGATGTACACCTCGGGGTGGCCGAAGAACCAGAACACATGCTGGAACAGCACCGGGTCACCGCCGCCGGCAGCACTGAAGAAACTGGTGCCGAAGTGAATATCCATGAGCATCATCGTCACGCAGCCGGCCAGCACCGGCATCACTGCGATCAGCAGAAACGCGGTGATCAGCCAGGTCCAGACGAACAGTGGCATTTTCATCAGGGTCATGCCGGGCGCGCGCAGGTTGAGGATGGTCGCGACTACGTTGATCGCGCCCATGATCGAACTGATGCCCATCAAGTGGATGGCGAAGATGAAGAACGTCACGCTTTCCGGCGCGTAGGTCGTCGACAGCGGCGCATAAAAGGTCCAGCCGAAATTTGGCCCGCCACCCGGGGTGAACAGCGTCGAGACCAGCAGCAGAAACGCCGCCGGCAACAGCCAGAAGCTGAAGTTGTTCATCCGTGGCAGGGCCATGTCCGGCGCGCCGACCATCAGCGGAATCATCCAGTTGGCGAGGCCGACGAATGCCGGCATCACCGCGCCGAACACCATGACCAGACCGTGCATGGTGGTCATCTGGTTGAAGAATTCCGGCTGCACGATCTGCAGGCCGGGCTGGAACAGCTCGGCGCGAATGACCATGGCGAACGAGCCGCCGAGCAGGAACATGCAGAAGGCAAACCACAGGTACAGCGTGCCGATGTCCTTGTGGTTGGTGGTCAGCACCCAGCGCATCAGGCCTTTGGCGGGGCCGTGGGCGTGGTCGGCGTGACCGTGGTCATCGATGACAGCGCTCATGGCCGGTCTCCTTCACGAAAGTGGACGGGGCGGGCCGGAGCGCGCTGCCCCGACCGGTTCACTGAATACGCAATTGACCGGCTCATTTGCTTTCCGCCTGTTTCAGCTCCAGCACTTCTTTTGGCGTGACCATGTCGCCCTTGTTGTTGCCCCAGGCGTTACGTTCGTAAGTCACGACCGCTGCGATATCGACTTCTGACAGCTGTTTGCCGAACGCCGCCATGGCGGTGCCGGGTTTGCCGTGGTAGACGATGCTCAGGTGATCCTTGATCGGCCCGGTGGCGATTTTCGAGCCCTTGAGCGCCGGGAACATCGGCGGCAGGCCCTGGCCTTCAGCCTGGTGACAGGCCACGCAAGTGGTGTGATAAACCTTGTCGCCGCGCTCCTTGAGTTCGTCGAGGGTCCATTCTTTGCTGGTCAGTTCTTTAAGTTGCGCGGCCTCGGCCTTGCGCTCGGCGAGCCATTTTTCGTAGTCGGCCTGCTCCTTGACCTCGACCACGATCGGCATGAAGCCGTGGTCCTTGCCGCACAATTCGGCGCACTGGCCACGGTAGAGGCCGGGTTTGTCGATGCGCGTCCAGGCTTCGTTGACGAACCCGGGAATCGCATCGCGCTTGACCGCAAACGCCGGCACCCACCAGGAGTGAATGACGTCAGCCGAGGTCACCAGAAAGCGCACCTTGGCGCCGATCGGCAGCACCAGCGGCTTGTCGACTTCGAGCAAGTAATGCTCGCCCTTGGCTTCCTTGTTGTGAATCTGTTCGGCGGGGGTGGCCAGATTGCTGAAGAACTCGACGTCTTGGCCCAGGTATTTGTAGTGCCACTTCCACTGATAACCGGTGATCTGGATATCGATGTCCGGCTCGCTGGTGTCGTACATCTTGATCAGCGTCGCGGTGGCGGGGACGGCCATGGCCACCAGGATCAGCAGCGGCACGATGGTCCACATGATCTCGACGCCGGTGCTT
The DNA here is from genome assembly GCF_004307525.1 of Pseudomonas sp. Sample_21. Lineage (NCBI taxonomy): Bacteria > Pseudomonadati > Pseudomonadota > Gammaproteobacteria > Pseudomonadales > Pseudomonadaceae > Pseudomonas > Pseudomonas sp. Sample_21. The sequence goes on from NZ_RCNZ01000122.1 coordinate 83,715, forward strand.
TCGTGGAATTTGGCCGCGACCTGGCCGGTAGAGCGGCGGTGCACCATCATCGACCAGAACATGGCGCCGAAGACGATGATCCCGATCACCACACAGATCCAGAAAATGGTCATGTGCAGGTCGAATACTGCGTGACTGATTTCAGTCGCTCCAGGCGCCATATTCACAGTCCATGCCGCGTTGGCCGGGCTGAAAATCGACCACAACAGGAGGCCCATCCAGACATGTGGATGTCGCATCATTGCGGGTTCCCCTTATCGTTCTTGTTATCCCGCCGGCGTATCGCCTGCGGCAAGGGAGCGGCTGCATCAGACTACGAACTTGAATCGCCGGGCCTTGCTGCGGGTGCAGTCGGGCGTCATCAGCTAACTCCATTCATTGGCGAGTATAGACAGCGCCCGGGAATTGCAACCCGGGCACGTAAATGAGCTGAAACACCCGGCGCTTGCGTTCAAGTGCCCGAATGGAGAAGGATGCAGACGAGTGGTGGCGAATGGATATAACGCAGCTGCATCAAGGATGAAATAATTATGACAAATGCGTCTTAGCGTTTTTCGTAAGCCAGCTAAGTTATGTCTTCCCTATTTCATTGCCTTGTTTCCTGGAGTTTTCATGAACACCGCCGCATTGCGCGAGCAGATCCAAAAAGCCCAACAGCACGAAAAAGACACCGGCCTGCTGACCCGTCAGCTGGAAAGCAAGCTGCCTCACCTGCACCCGGCGATCCAGTTGCCGGAAGCCGACGCCCAGGGCGTGCTGACGCGTTTTGTCGCCGCCTACATCGATGAAGTACCGGACCTGCTGGATGCAGCCAATGAAGTCGCCAGGGAAGCGGGAATCGAATCGCAGATCAAACCGGTGCTGAAAATCGCCGAGCAGTATTTCCTCCAGCCGCCGGCGATAATGGCCGGGCATGTCGGCCTGGACAGTCTGCTCGACGAGGCCTATCTGGCGCACCGCTTTGTCGAAGAGGTCAACGACCTGTACATCAAGCATTTCGGCCAGCCATTGATCCCCTTGGACATGACGGTCGCCAACCTGATTGCTCACCAATTGATCGGTGAGGAATTCGCCAACCAACTGGACGAAGCGGTGCATCACGCGATCGACGAGATGCTCAACGAAGAGAGTTTTGCTTTGGAGTCGGTAGAAGCCTACCGCGAAAAACTCAGCAGTCCGGACACTGGCGCGGCGTGGAAACGCTGGCCGTGCATGGGCCGCCGGTTGGGTGTGGGTCTGGAACTCGACCAGCCTGCTGCATAACCCTCATACACCCTAGATGCAATGTGGGAGCGAGCCTGCTCGCGAATGCGGTCGATCATTCAACATCTCTGTTGGCTGATACACCGCTTTCGCGAGCAGGCTCGCTCCCACAGGGTTTGCGTTTTGAGGTCGAGTTCTAACCCGCCGCACCAATCCCGGTATTGGTCCGCACGCGGCCTTCCAGCCTGCGCTTCAACCCACGCGACTCGATCAACAGCTTCGACCCCTTCGCCGCATTCGCCCGGCCCCATTCCTCAAGCAACTCCAGACACGAATGGTCGATGTAGCTGAGGTTGTTCAGCGGCACATGCACCGTCGTGCCGTGGGGAATGCTGCCCAGCACTTGAGTCAGCGCCGGCACTTTGAGGAACGTCGCTGCACCAACCAGACGCAGTTCCATCTCGCCGTCCTGCGGCAAGTCGATCAGGCTGATCTTCAGGCGCGAAGCCTTGAATGCCAGCTTCAACATCGTCAGACCGAAGCCGATCAGCACACCGGTGAGCAGGTCAGTAAAGATGATCGCCAACGCTGTAGCGGCGTAGGTGAACATTGGCATCCGCCCGTACCGACCCAGACCACGGAAAGCTTTCAGGTCGACCAGTTTGAAGCCGGTATACACCAGCACCCCCGCCAGACTCGCCACCGGAATGCTTTGCAGCACGCTCGACAGCAACAGCACGAATGCCAGCAGCCACAGGCCATGGAAAATCGTCGAGTAGCGTGTGGTCGCACCAGCCTGAACGTTGGCCGAACTGCGCACGATCACCCCGGTCATCGGCAGCGCGCCGACCAGACCGCAGAGCATGTTGCCGACACCTTGCGCCGACAGTTCACGATCGAAGTCCGAACGCACGCCGCTGTGCATGCGATCCACCGCTGCCGCCGACAACAGGGTTTCGGCACTGGCGATAAACGCCACGGCGAACGCGGCTATCAGCAGCGTCGGGTCGGCCAGATTCATCAGGTCGGCTGGCTTGAGCCAATCGATCGCCTCGGCCAGGTTCGCCGGTACCTCGACGCGCTTGACCTGCAACGCCAGCATCAGGCTCGCCACCGTCGCCAGACCCACACCGAGCAATGCGCCGGGAATGAAGCGCAGCGAATGCGGGCGGAATTTTTCCCACAGCCACATCACCGCAATCGTCGACAAGCCGAGCAGACCCGCCTGCCAGCCGAACGACGGCAAGGCTTGCGCTACGGCCGCCGGAAACGCCGTGAGGTTGTCGAGCCCGGAAGGCTGCGGCTTGGCATCGAGCATCACATGGATCTGCGAAAGCACAATCAACACGCCAATGCCCGCGAGCATGCCGTAGACCACCGCTGGCGCCGTGACGCGAAACCAGCAGCCGAGCTTCAGCCGCCCGGCGACCAGTTGCAGAAAACCGGCGAGCAGCAGGATCGGCCCGAGCATCTCGACGCCATGCTGGCGCACCAGCTCGAAAACCAGCACCGCCAGACCCGCCGCCGGACCGCTGACCTGCAACGGCGAGCCCGCCAGCCAACCGACTACCAGACCGCCGATGATGCCGGTGATCAGACCCTTGGCCGGCGGCAGCCCTGAGGCAATCGCGATGCCCATGCACAGCGGCAGGGCGACCAGAAACACAACCACGGAGGCGAGCAGCTCCCGTGGCAACACAGCTTTCAATTGAGCCGCACGCATGGCGATTCTCCCGAAGTTTTCTTCAGGCGTGGCGAGGCCGGGCCGCTGAATCAGCGGCCGGCGTCATACCACACAGATTGTTGGGAAGATTTAGAAGCGCGCTTTGGGCGTCGCCACAGGAATCGGATGGCTGCCGTCGAGAGGCAGGAAACGACCCTGGTCCGCGTCGTAAGCTTTGATTTCGCTGGTTTCGATGTTGTAGACCCAGCCATGGATGAACAGATGACCGTTCGCCATGCGCGAGGCTACCGAAGGATGGGTACGCAAGTGCTGCAGTTGGGCGATGACGTTTTCCTCGGTGAGGATCGGCATGCTGTCTTTTTCGTCGGTGCAGTTGCAGTTGTCGTGCACCATGGTTTTCGCGACTTCAGCATGGCGCAGCCAGGCTTTGACCGTCGGCATTTTTTCCAGACTGTCGGGGTTGAGTACCGCGCGCATGGCGCCGCAATCGGAGTGGCCGCAAATGATGATGTGCTGCACGCCCAGCGCCAGTACCGCGTATTCGATCGCGGTGGAGACGCCGCCGTTCATCTGACCGTAGGGCGGCACCACGTTGCCGACGTTACGGGTGACGAACAGATCGCCCGGCGAGCTCTGGGTGATCAGCTCGGGAACGATGCGCGAGTCGGCGCAGGTGATGAACATCGCCTTGGGCGCCTGAGCGGTGGCGAGCTTCTTGAACAGTTCTTCCTGCTGCGGAAAAACGTCATGGTGAAAGCGTAAAAAGCCATCAACGATCTGTCGCAGTGCTGCATCGGCGGATTGTGCTTCAGGGCTTTGCGCCGAGGCAGCCAACGACTGTTTATCCTTGTCACTCATGATTCATCCTCTTGTGCGGATTCAGGGAGTCTTCCCCGGTATTCCGGTATGAAGCCAGTGGCTGTTTAAACCATCCGGGTCATCCCGACCCGTCAGTCACTCGATGAACAAGGTAGCCGCCGAAACTTAACTGAAACTGAATCAAACGCTCTAGAACGTGTGTTCCAGGTCACAAAAAACGTGACTGGCGTGTTTCGGCGGAAGGATTCCAACCCGTCAACCCAAAGCCAATTGTCGCTAAATCAACGACATCTGGCGACCCGGCGGACAGAAGGCCGAGCAGTCGAGGTTATAGCCCTCGCGTTTGTTCAGGCCAAGCTTTTTGATGGCCTTGGCAAATCTTTGTGCGAGCAGGTCGGCAAACGGCCCTTCACCACGCATCCGCGCGCCGAATCGACTGTCGTAGAGTTCACCGCCGCGACTCTGGCGGATCAGGCTCAGCACATGGGCGGCACGTTGCGGATAGTGCGCCTGCAACCACTCCTCGAACAGCGGCGCCACTTCCAGCGGCAGGCGCAGCATCATGTAGGCAGCGCTTTGTGCACCGGCGGCGTAGGCCTCGGTGAGCAGGCTTTCGATTTCGCTGTCATTGATCATCGGAATCATCGGCGAACACAGCACGCCCACTGGAATGCCTGCTTCACGCATGACCCGGATCGCGCGCAGGCGTGCCTTGGGCGCAGCTGCGCGCGGTTCGAGGATGCGTTTGAGTTCATCATCCAGCGTGGTCAGGCTGATCATCACCGTTACCAGCCGTTGCTGCGCCAGCTCCGTGAGCAAATCGAGATCGCGCAGAATCAGCGAACCTTTGGTGACGATGGTCACCGGGTGGCGATAGCGCAGCAGCACTTCCAGGGTCTGACGGGTGATTTTGTATTCGCGCTCGATGGGCTGATACGGGTCGGTATTGGAGCCGAGATTGATCGGCGCACATTGATAGCCGGGTTTGCTCAGTTGTTCCTCGAGAACCTGGGCGGCATTGGTCTTGGCTATCAGCCGGGTTTCGAAATCCAGGCCCGGCGACATGTCCCAGTAGGCGTGGCTGGGCCGTGCATAGCAATAGATGCAGCCGTGTTCGCAGCCGCGATAGGGATTGAGCGAACGGTCGAAGGGCAGATCCGGCGAGGTGTTGCGGCTGATGATCGATTTGGCCTTCTCGATGATCACTTCGGTGTTTTGCGTCTCTGGCACTTCCTGATACCAGCCATCGTCCTCGGCCACCGAACGACTGGGGGCAAAGCGGTTGTGCGGGTTGGTTGCGGTGCCGCGACCGCGAGGTGGCAATGGAGTAGACATGAAAACGCCCCGATACTGTATATGCGCACAGTATCGGGGCGATCCTCATCTGGCTAGTGCCGTCGGGCGAGTGGTCAGTTGTGTTGCGTCACTTGGCCCAGATCGTCACCGGAGGTCTGCTTCATATCCTCCGTACGTAACTCGGCAACATCGGCAGCTTTCACCGGCGCACCCTTGTTGCCCCAGCTGCCACGAATGAAGCTCACCACATCCGCGACTTCCTGATCCGACAGGCGCCAGGCGAAACCGGGCATGGTGAAGCTCGATGGCGCGGTGTGCGTTGCCGGCAAAGTCCCGCCCTTGAGCACGATGTGGATCAGCGATGTCGGGTCATCCGTCTGCAGCACCGGATTGCCCGCCAGCGCCGGGAACACCCGGGTGTAGCCATGGCCATCGGTACGGTGGCAGGCCGCGCAGTTGTCGATGTACACCGACGCGCCGCGTTGGCTGTCGTCACCGTTCCACAGCGCTTTGGCCACTTTCTGGTCGTACTGATGCGGCTGATCCGCCGGGTCATTGGCCGGCAGTGATTTGAGATAGCGGGCAATCGCGGTGAGGTCGGCGTCGCTCATGTATTGCATGCTGTGGGTGACCACATCACTCATGCCGCCGAATACTGCGCTGCGATCACTGCGCCCGGTCTTGAGAAACTGCACCAGTTGTTCTTCGCTCCAGCTGCCGAGGCCATCCTGGTGATCGCCGCGCAGGCTCTTGGCGATCCAGCCTTCCAGCGGCGCACTGCCGGCGAGGAATTCGCTGCCGTCCGCCGCGCTCAGGGATTTTTCCTGCATGGTCAGGGCGCGCGGGGTGTGACAGGCGCCGCAGTGGCCGAGGCCTTCGACCAGGTATGCGCCACGATCGATCACCGGATCGGCCGATGTGGCCTGGTAATCCTCGACCTTCGGTGCGAACAGCCAGCGCCAGCCCATCAGCGGCCAGCGCATGCTCAACGGCCACGGAATGTCGCTGGCCTTGTTCTCCTGCGCCACCGGTTCGACGCCGTGCATGAAGTAGGCGTACAGCGCTTGCATGTCGGCCTGGTTGACCCGCGCGTAGGACGGGTAAGGCATCGCCGGGTACAACGTGCTGCCGTTTTTGGCCACACCGTGGCGCACGGCCTGGTCGAAGTCCTCGAAGCTGTAATCGCGCAAGCCGGTTTTATCCGGGGTGATGTTGGTCGAGTAGATCGTGCCGATCGGTGTTTCCATCGGCAGCCCGCCGGCGAACGGCTTGCCGCCCTTGGCGGTGTGACAGGCCACGCAGTCACCGGCGCGGGCGAGGTATTCACCTTGTTTGATCAGATTTTGATCAACATCGGCCGCATAAATTGCAGTGCTGCCGAGCAGGGCGAGGGTGGCGATAACGAAAGTTTTCATGGTCATCGCTCCTTAAGCCTGCACCAGCGGGCCGGGGTTTTTCAGGTATTGCTCGCGGATCGCTTTCGCCGACCAGTAGGTCAGCGCCGCCACCAGTCCGGTCGGGTTGTAGCCCAGGCCCTGCGGGAACGCCGAGGCGCCCGGGACGAACACGTTGTGCACGTCCCAGCTCTGCAAATAGCGGTTCAGCGCGCTGGTCTTCGGATCGGTACCCATGATTGCGCCACCGTTGAGGTGGGTGGTCTGGTACGAGGCGGTGTTGAAGTGGTCGCCGACCTGCTTGCCGATCACCGCAATGGCTTTCGGGCCCATGGCTTGGGCGATCTTGCCCATTTTCTCGACCATGAAGCGGTTCATCTTGATGTCGTTTTCCTGCCAGTCGAAGGTCATGCGCAGCAGCGGCAGGCCGTAGGCATCGCGGTACACCGGATCGAGATCGAGGTAGTTGCCACGGTAGGATTGATGCGCGCCGTGGGCGTCCATCGACACCTGGTGGGTGTAGTAATCGGCGGTTGCGCGTTTCCACGCACTGCCCCAGGCCGGCGTGCCCGGCGGGTTCGAGGTGCCGGCAATCGGTCGACTGCCAGCTTGGTTGACCCACATCGGCGAGCCACCGACAAAGCCGTGCGGGCCGTGATCGAAGTTATCGGCGTTGAAGTCGTCCACCGCCACGCCGTTGCCGCCAGCGCCGATGAAGTTGTTGGTGTGGGTGTCCTTGTCGAAGAAGGCCTTGATGGTGGCCATGTTCTGGTAGGCGAAGTTACGCCCGACCACGCCTTCGCCGCTGATCGGGTCGTAGGGTTTGCCGATCCCGGAGAGCAGCATCAGACGCACGTTGTGCAGCTGGAACGCGCCGAGGATCACCAGGTCCGCCGGCTGCTCGATCTCGCGGCCCTGGCCGTCGATGTAGGTGACACCGGTGGCTTTGGACTTGCTGCTGTCGAGGTTGACCCGCAGTACATGGGAGTTGGGCCGCAGTTCGAAATTCGGCAGGGGCTTGAGCGCCGGCAGAATGTTCACGTTCGGCGAGGCCTTGGAATACATGTAGCAGACGTAGCCGCTGCAGAATCCGCAGAAATTGCACGGCCCCATCTGTGCGCCGTAGGGATTGGTGTACGGCCCAGAGGTATTTGCCGAAGGCAGGTTGTAGGGTTTGTAACCGACTTCTGTAGCCGCTTTGCCGAACAGCTGTGCGGATACGGTGTTCTTCTGCGCTTCCAACGGAAATGGATTGGAGCGATCCGCCGCGTATGGGTTGCCGCCCTTGCCCTGACCGACCAGTTGGCCTTTCACCGTCCAGGCCTGGCCGGAGGTGCCGAAGACTTTTTCCGCGAAGTCAAAAAACGGTTCCAGCTCTTCATAGCTGACGCCGAAATCCTGAATGGTCATGTCTTTGGGGATGAAGCTTTTGCCGTAGCGTTCTTCGTAGTGGCTGCGCATGCGCAACTCGATCGGGTCGACACGAAAGTGCACGCCCGACCAATGCAGCCCGGCGCCGCCGACGCCGTTCCCCGGCAGGAACGCGCCCAACTGGCGGTTGGGCAGGGCGATGTCGTTGACGCTGTGGCGAATGGTCACCGTCTCTTTGGAGATGTCCTGAAAGAGCTTTTTCCGCACGCTGTAGGTGAGTTCGTCGATCACCTGCGGATAGTTGCCGTCGGGGTAGGTGTCCTGCATCGGCCCGCGCTCCAGCGCCAGCACGTTGAGACCCGCCTCGGTGAGTTCCTTGGCCATGATCGCGCCCGTCCAGCCGAAACCGACGATGACTGCATCAACCTTCTTCAATACCGTTGCCATGCTTACGCCCTCTCGCCGCGAATCGACACTGCCGGGAAGGGGTATTGCTCGTTGCGTTCCACCCAATCCATGAAATCGGCGCGGGCGCCGGGGAAACCGATCATGGTCCAGCCGACCATGCCTTTATTGCCACCGTGGATCGGGTCGCAGAAGAAACCTTCCTTGGTGTTTTGCAGCAGCAGATTTAAGAAAATCTTCGCCGGCACCGCATCGAACTGCGGCTTGCCGGCTTCGAGTTGCTTGAGCAAATCGTCTCGGGTAGCGCTGTCTTGCTCGGCAAATGTTTTACCGCTGAGACCTTTTACCCACTGATCCGTGGCGGCGATGCCGAGGCGATAGATGTCTTTGGGCACCAGTTTGCTCTGCCAGCCCATCTCCGGCGCAGCGTCGGCATTGAACGGGCCTTGCATGTACCACAGGGCACCGGCGGCGTACGGCGTGTTCATCTGCCGGTCGATGTATTCCGGCACGCCGGCTTCAAGCGCGCCCGGGCCTTGCGCATCGTTGGGGATCAACTGGGCGACGGCGGCGTTGATGAACGCCCATTCTTCGGCGGTGAAAAAGCTCGGCTGATACTCACCGGCGCCAGCCGCGGCCGGTTTTGCTGCGGCCGGCGCCGGTGTGCTTTCAGGTGCGGCTTGCAGCACGCTGCTGCCCAGGCCGGTACCGGCAAGCGTGACCACCGGAATCAGGGTCAGGGATTTGCGCAAGAACTCACGCCGCGGGTTGTCTCGATCTTGATCAGACATGGGGGGCACCTCATCAGGCATAGAAGTCAGCCGCTTCTGCGAGCAGCTCGAGGAATTTTGCGTCGCGATGACGAGGGGCTGTCCCGAAAAAGGGCGCCACGTCTGCAACATCATGTGACAAATGGTAGCAGGCTAAGCATCAAGAAAAACCGTTTTCCTGGAAAAAAGCCCGGCGAAGCGACGATTCACGTTTCTTTGACGACCGGCTCACGGCGCGTTGACCGCTCAAAAGCGAAGCTGCAATTCCTTCAATGAAGATTGCCGAAACGGTCAGCCCAGCATGTCTCGAGTGCGCTTTTTCCCCGCGTTATGTTTTTCGCTTGTTGCCCTGTTGCATGGCATTGCAGCCCGGGCGGCCGACGCCACGGCATCTCGCCCGGCCGAGTGGGCACAGCCGGTTGAGGCGCAGTTCAACCTGTTCCGCATGTCACCGACGCTGTATCGCAGCGCCTTGCCCAGCCGCAGCGCGGTGCCGCTGTTGAACGATCTGCATGTCGTCACCGTAATCAACTTCCTGCCTGATGCTGATAGCGATTGGCTCTCCGCGCCGGGCATCAAGCAAGTGCAACTGCCGTATCGCACCAATCACGTCGACGACAGCGATGTGCTCAAGGCTCTGCGCGCGATTCAGTCCGCCGAAGCCGACGGCCCGGTGCTCATGCACTGCAAGCACGGTTCTGACCGCACCGGTCTGATGGCGGCGATGTACCGCGTGGTGGTGCAGGGCTGGAGCAAAGAGCAGGCGCTCAAGGAAATGACCGAGGGCGGTTTTGGTGACAGTCAGCATTTCCACGACAGCGTGCGCTACGTGATGCAGGCTGATGTCGATCGGTTGCACGAAGCCCTGATCAATGGCGAATGCAGCACCAGTGCATTCGCCATGTGTTCGATGAAGAGCTGGTTCGACTCGGCGCACGTCCAGCGTTGATCAGCTCAATCGGCTGGCGCAGGAAACAGCGCGCTGTCGATCGGTTTACCCAAGAACGCTTGCAGCGCGGCGGGGAGTGACTGTCTGTCTCCCGACAGCAGGTGTTTGCGCAGGTCCCGGCCCGTCTGTTCATTGAACAGACCTTCACGTTCGAAGCGTTTGAATGCCTCGCTCGCCAGCACACCCGACCATTTGTAGGCGTAAAGCGAAGCCTCGTAACCGGTGACCAGATAATCGCAGCTGTTGGCGAAGCGGCAGTAGGCTGGAATATGCAGGCCCGGGAATGCGCTTTGCACATCCGCCATCACTTGTTGAACAGTGCGACCGTCGCCGTGACTGCGATGCAGTTCGAAGTCGAACAGCGCGCTCAGCAGCAGCATCGCCGTCTCTCGGCTGCGCTGGATGTCGGTGGTGGAAAACGCGGCGTCGGCCTGCGTTTGCGACAGGCGCTCACCGCTCTGATGATGCGTACCCAGCCAGCGCAGGAATTGCCCGGATAGCGCCCATTTCTCGAACAGCTGCCCGACAAACTCCGCAGCGTCGCGGCTCAGTTGCGAAATGCCGGAAAGATTGTAGTGCGGCGAATGTGTCAGCACGTGATGCAGGCAATGGCCGAATTCGTGCAGCAGCACGCGCAGATCCTGATGTGCCAGCAGATTCAGCCCGTCGGCGGCGGCCGTGTAATTGCATTGAAGCGAGGCTATCGGCAGTGATGGCCGGCCTTCCGCATTGATCCGTCGGTTGCGCAGTACACCTGTCCAGGCGTAGTCGGCGCCAGCGGCGCGGTGGAACGGGTCGATGTAGATGAAGCCGACCGCTTGCTCATGCTCGCTGACTTCGAACAGGCGCACGTTTTCGTTGAAAGTCTCCAGGCGAATATTTTCGCTGATCCTGATGCCGAACATGTGCTCACTGAAGCGGCACAGGCTCTGCAGTATGGCGTCCAGCGGAAAAAACAGGCGCAGGTCCTGCACCTCGCCGCCCAACTGCTTCAGGCGCAATTGCTCGGCGAGGAAGTCGTGATCCCACGCTTCTATCTGATCAATACCGTACTGGCGTGCAGAGGCTTGCAGGTCATCGGTTTCGCGCGCAAGCGCCGCTGCATTGAGGGCGATCTGCTGCTGCAGAAAACGGCGGACCTGGTCAGTATCCACGGCCATGCGATCGAGCAGTCGCAGCTGAGCGAAGTTGTCGAAACCCAACAGCCGGGCTTTGGCATGACGCGCCGCCAGCAGCTTGTGCAGCACCGGTCCGTTGTCGAAGCGGCCGGCGTATGGCCCCTGATCCGAAGCGCGGGTGCACCAGGCTTTGAAACACTCTTCACGTAAACCGCGGTGCCGCGCCCGCTTCATGACCTGATCGTAAGTGTTCTGATCGAGTGTCAGCCGCCACCCGGTCAGGCCGGCCTTGTTGGCATTGGCGGCCAGATGCGCCTGCGTTTCGGCCGGCAGTCCTGCCAACAGCGCTGCATCGTCGATGTCCTTGCTCCATGCAGCGTTGACCGATCTGAGATTGCTCATGAAGCGCTTTTCCAGCAGATCGATTTCGCCGTTCAATCGCGTCAGATCCTTGCGCTGCGCACTCGACAATTCGCTGCCGGCCAAGTGAAACCTGCGCAGGATTTTCGCCAGCGAGGCTTTGCGTGCATCACTGAAGCTGGCGGCTATGGAGCTCTGTGCCAATCGTTGATAAACCTGGAGCAACTGTCGATTGCCGGCCTTCGCAGCTTTGTAATGCTGCGCAGCGTGGGTGCTGAGCGCTTCCTGCGCCAACCACTCGGGATCATCGGCATGCCTGACCGAGAGGAATTCGATAATCGCCATGGTTTCATTCAGGCGTGCATCGGCTTCATCAATGGCAATGACCACGTCGTCCCAGTTGGGATGATCAACCTGAGTGGCGATGACGTTTTCGATGATCAGCAGGTTGTCGGCAACGATGCGCTCGACTGCCGGCAGCAGATGTTGGGCGCGTATCGCCGACCAGGGCGGCAACTGCCATTGTTGCAGGAGGGGGTTGGTGTCAGGCATGGCGTCTTCCGTGAGAGAGGGCTGGATTGACCAGCCTAATCACGAAGCGCGGGGGCGAGGTGATAGATAGTTACCGCCACCTGACGACGATCATCGGCAGGTGGCGGTAGTTGTCACTGTTGCTCGTCGGGCTTTTTCTTCAACTTGGGGTTGGGGAAGAACTGCACGGCCTGGACCTTTTTGTCGGCGGCAGGCTTCAGCGCACTGGTATTGACCCGCGTGCCCAGTTCTTTGGGCACCGACAGGCCCTGCTCGTTGAGGGTGTCGGAGTAGCCGCAAGCCACGCATTCGCGGTGTGGCACGCCGTCTTCGTTCCACATCATCAACTTGTCCGGCTCGCTGCACGCCGGGCAGACCGCCCCGGCGATAAAGCGCTTCTTGGTGATCACAGGGCCGTCGCTCATGCTGCCGCGTCCTCACTCAGACCGCTGTGGCGAAGCAGCGCATCGATCGACGGCTCACGGCCACGGAAGTCGACGAACAGCACCATCGGTGCCTGCGAGCCGCCGCGCGCCAGAATCGCTTCGCGGAACGCCCGACCGGTTTCAGCGTTGAGCACGCCGTCTTCCTCGAATTTCGAGAAGGCGTCGGCGGACAGCACTTCAGCCCACTTGTAGCTGTAGTAACCCGCTGCGTAACCGCCGGCGAAAATGTGCGCAAAGCTGTTGGGGAAGCGGTTGTAAGCCGGTGGACGCATCACCGACACTTCGTCACGCACGCCCTCGAGCACTTGCGCCACGCTACGACCATCGCCATGGGTGGCATGCAGTTCGAAGTCGAACAGCGAAAACTCCAACTGACGCACCATCATCAGGCCGGACTGGAAGTTCTTCGCCGCGAGCATTTTTTCCAGCAGGTCCTGCGGCAGTGGCTCGCCGGTCTCGTAGTGGCCGGAAATCAGCGCCAGGCCTTCCGGCTCCCAGCACCAGTTTTCCATGAACTGGCTCGGCAGCTCGACCGCGTCCCAGGCCACGCCATTGATGCCGGATACGCCAGCGTGTTCGACGCGGGTCAGCAGGTGATGCAGGCCGTGGCCGAACTCGTGGAACAGGGTGGTCACTTCATCGTGGGTCAGCAGCGCAGGCTTGCCGCTGTCGGCCGGGGTGAAGTTGCACACCAGATTGGCGACTGGGCTTTGCAGCACACCGTCGATGGTGCGACGACGGTCGCGGGCGCCGTCCATCCATGCGCCGCCACGCTTGTTGGCGCGGGCATACAAGTCGAAGAAGAAGCGGCCGACGTGCTGGCCGTTTTCCTTGATCTCGAACAGGCGGACGTCCGGGTGCCAAGTGTCGAAGCCTTTCTGCTCGGCGATCTCGATGCCGTACAGACGCTGGACGATGGCGAACAGGCCGCTGAGGACTTTGTCGATCGGGAAGTAGGCTCGCAGGGTTTCCTGAGCGACGCTGTAGCGTTGCTCGCGAAGTTTTTCACCGTAGAAACCGCTGTCCCAGCTTTGCAGATCGGCGCAGCCCTGTTCGGCAGCGTAAGCGCGCAGCTGTTGCAGATCCTGCGCGGCGAACGGCTTGCTGCGTTGGGCCAGATCGCGCAGGAAGCTCAGCACCTGATCGCTGGATTCGGCCATTTTCGTCGCCAGACTCAGTTCGGCGAAACTGGCGAAACCCAGCAGTCGGGCCAGTTCCTGACGCAGGGCGAGGATCTCTTCCATCACCGGGCCGTTGTCGTTCTGCCCGGCATTCGGGCCTTGGTCCGAGGCGCGGGTGCAGTAGGCGGCGTAGACTTCTTCGCGCAGCGCACGGTCTTGCGCGTAGGTCATCACCGCGTAGTAGCTGGGGAATTCCAGGGTGATCAGCCAGCCGTCGAGGCCTTTGGCCTGGGCTGCGGCAGCCATCTGCGCCTTGGCCGAATCGGTCAGACCGGCGAGGGCGGCTTCGTCGGTGATGTGCTTGGTCCACGCCTGGGTGGCGTCGAGCAACTGGTTGGAGAAGCGGCTGCCGAGCTCGGACAGTTTGCTCTGCACTTCGGCGTAACGTTTCTGCTCGGCTTCCGGCAGATCGATACCCGACAGACGGAAATCGCGCAGGGCGTGTTCCAGAATGGTTTTTTGCGCGACGTCGAAACTGGCAGCTTCCGGACTGTTGGCCAACGCTTCATACGCCTGGAACAGTTCGCGGTTCTGGCCCATCTCGGTGGAGTAGGCGCTCAGGGCCGGCAGGCACGACTCGTAGGCTTCACGCAATTCGGCGCTGTTGCACACGGCGTTAAGATGGCTGACCGGGCTCCAGGCCGCACCGAGACGATCATTGAGTTCGTCCATCGCCAGCACCAGACCGGCCCAGGTCGGATTCTTGCCCTGGGTCTTGAGAATTTCGGCGATGGCGGCGCGGTTGTCCGCGAGGATGGTTTCGATGGCGGGCAGGACGTGTTCGGCACGGATCGTGGAGAACGGCGGCAGGTCGTAGGACTGCAAAAGAGGGTTGTTCACGCTCACGGTTGGCACCTTGGCTGGAAGAAACATGCGCCCATCTTAATTACAATCGACACTCACCGCAGCTATCGGCGACAGAGAGAGAACTAATCGTGTCCCTTCGCAAATACCAGAATCACACCCCCCGCCTGAGCAACGGCGCATTCGTCGACGGTTCGGCGGTGGTGATCGGCGACGTCGAAATTGGCGCAGACAGCTCGGTCTGGCCGCTGACGGTGATCCGTGGCGACATGCACCGCATCCGCATCGGTGCGCGCACCAGCGTGCAGGATGGCTGCGTGCTGCACATCACCCACGCCGGCCCGTTCAACCCGGACGGTTTTCCCTTGCTGATCGGCGATGACGTGACCATCGCCCACAAGGTCATGCTGCACGGCTGCACCGTGGGCAGCCGCGTATTGATCGGCATGGGCAGCATCGTCATGGACGGCGCCGTGGTCGAGGACGACGTGATCATCGGCGCCGGCAGCCTGGTGCCGCCGGGCAAGCGCCTGCAGAGCGGCTTCCTGTATGTCGGCAGCCCGGTCAAGCAAGTGCGCCCGCTGACCGATAAGGAAAACGCCTTCTTTACGTACAGCGCGGCGAACTACGTCAAGCTCAAGGACCTGCATCTGGCCGAAGGCTACGACCAGCTCTGAATTGCCCTACACCAGCTCAGGAACTCTCATGCATTACCAGACCGTACTGTTCGACCTCGATGGCACCCTGACCGACCCGCGTGAGGGCATCACCCGCTCAATTCAATTTGCCTTGGCCAATCTCGGCATCGACGAACCGGACCTGAGCAAACTGGAACACTTCATCGGCCCGCCGCTGCTGCAAGCGTTCATGCAGTTCTACGACTTCGACGAGGCCAGGGCCTGGGAAGCGGTGAATTTCTATCGCGAGCGCTTCAAGGTCACCGGCCTCTACGAAAATCGAGTGTTCGACGGGGTCACGCCGTTGCTGGAAACCTTGAGCGGGCAGGGGCGGCAGTTGTACATCGCCACCTCCAAACCGTGGGTGTTCGCCCGCGAGATCGCCCGGCACTTCGACTTCGCCCGCCACTTCAAAGTGATCTACGGCAGCGAACTGGACGGCACGCGGACCAACAAGGTTGAGCTGATTGCGCACCTGCTTGAGGAAGAACGCCTGGACCCGGCGCAGACCCTGATGATCGGCGATCGCAAGCACGACCTGATCGGTGCGCGCAGCAATGGCCTGGATGCAGCGGCGGTGGGCTATGGGTTCGGCAGTTTTGAAGAACTGAATGCCGAGGCGCCGGCTTATCACTTTGAAACTTTGGACGAGTTGCATCAGGCGTTTTTGCAGCGCTGAGCAGATGGCTATCGCTGGCAAGCCAGCTCCCACAGGTTAGCGATTCTTCAGGCTCACCGCTGTCCCTGTGGGAGCTGGCTTGCCAGCGATGAGGCCCGTTCAGCCGCTGGAGGACTCAGGAACTGCCAAGGCCCTCAAAGCCGCCTTACGCTCATCAACCGGCAACCGTCCCAACCGCTCAACCTCGGCATAAAACCTCAGCCAATCCCCATCTACTTGCCTGAACAGCGCCGCAAATGCCGGCACCCACTGGTCATACAGCCCGAACGGCAACAACCGCGCGTTGTTCAGCGGCGCATTGACCCAGGCGTCATAGCGTTTGTCCCCGGCCCACTGACTGTCGCGCATGACCCGATACTCCCGGCGCAAGCGCTCGAATTCAGCTGCTTTACGCTCACGCATCTGCTCAACCGAGAGCGGCTGCGCATACAGCGTCTCCAGCCGTGAGCGCGTGTCGAGTACCAGACCGATGAACTGGTCACGCTGCTTGAGCCTGGCATCCGACTCCGCCGGCAGCCCGCGGAACGCGCGCCATTGCCGCGTGCCTTCCTGCTCGACGAAGGTGGCGAAAGACTCGTTGAATTCAGTGTCGTCCTTCACATAGAACTTCTGGTGCGCCAGTTCATGAAAGATCAACGTGGCCAGCCGTTCGTCGCCCCAGCCCATCATCGAATTGAGAATCGGGTCATTGAACCAGCCGAGCGTCGAGTACGCCTCGACCCCGCCGATCGACACGTCCATGCCCTGCAAGCGCTGAAGCGCCGCTTCGCCACGGGCGGCGCTCTGGCTGTAGTAGCCGCGATAGGCCACGCAGCCGGCAATCGGGAAGCAGTGATTCTGCGGCGTCAGGGAAAACTCTGCGGTGGCGAACACGTTCCACACCACGAACGGCCGGCCGATGTCGGCGTAGAGACGATAGCTTTGGTTGTCCGGCAGATGCAGGTGCTCGCTGGCGAACATGCGGGCCTTTTGTGATTGAGCCAGATGCGCGCGCAATTTGGCATCGCGGCTGGGGTCGGCAATGACTTTTTCGACCGGCTCCCGTGCGCGCAGCAATTGCAGTTGGCCGCTGGCCAACTGGCTGTAATAGCTGACGCTGGTGCAACCGTTGAGCAACAAAAACAACACACCCGGAAACAAAATCGGAAAAACGCGATCAAGTAACCCAAGGCTGGAAAACGGCCTGATCAAAATAAGAAATTCCCCGGAAAGTCTGCCCCAAGACTATCCCGCCTCAAGGAGCACCGCTATGCGCATGTTGATGCTGACAGGAGGCCTGCTGACGCTGGCCGGTTGTGCCGGATTCGGAATGCCCGACCCCGACCCTTTGCAAGCCTGGATCGATCTTGACGCTCGCCAACACGACACGGCGCTGCAAGCCGTACAAGTCGATGCCACACAGGCTGTCGACAAACGTTATTTCGAAGTGCAGCCCGGCAGCCATGAGCTGAAGGTGCGCTATCAATTCCCGGTCGAGGCCACCAACATCGGCCCGACTGCCGAACCGCTGTGGCGCGATTGCCAGTTGAGCGTGAAATTCAAGGATTTCAACGCCGGCCAGCGCTATCAGCTGCAGGCGGGCAGCATCGGCTTCCGGCCTTGGGCCAAGCTTTATGACGAACAGCGCAAGGTTGTCGGCCAGGGCACACCGGCGGGCTGTCAGAGCAGTTGATCGGCGCTATGCTGCAAATCCCGTCAAAGGATATCGATCATGCGCAAGTTGACGACATTGCTGGCCGCCAGTGTGCTCGCCGGTTGTCAGAGCCCGTTGCCGGCGGCCGATCCAGACAAAGCCTGGGTCGACTTCGCCATGCCTACCCCCGGCGGCAAAGTGCTGATGGCCGAGCGCCTGGATAAACAGCGCTTGCGCGACGGACGCTTTTTTCAGGTGACGCCCGGTAGTCATGAGCTCACCGTGCGCTTTGACTTCGAAGTCTTCGGGGGTGGTCAGGGCATGGATACCGATCCGCAAGAGCGGCTGTGTTACATGACCGTGCCCTATGAACACTTCGAGGCCGGGCAGCGTTACCGCCTTGAAGCCCGATCGCTGGCCTTTACGCCAAGTGCACGCTTGATCAATCGTCAGGGGCAGATCGTTGCCAACGAGCGGCAGATCAATTGCGTGCCGTGATAGGCAATCAGCTATCGTTTCTCTGATAGATGATCCGCTTGGTGCCGTTCTCGCAAGAACCGACGATCATGGCCGAGTCGTGCTGCTTCGCCTCTTCCGCCGTGATGATTTCAAGGGTGTACGTTGGGATCGCCTTCGCCTGGATCTTGATCTCGATCTCCTTTCTAAGCTCCTCGCATTTTTTGGGGGCTGCGATAGCGGACGTGGCCAGTGCACTGCAAAGGATCGCCAAGCCAATACGTTTCATCGATGAAGCTCCTTGAGGCAGCGCGCACGGGTGTGCGCTGAAGCTGCTGTCGATTATTCGACCACAATTCTGCAGAGCGGGTTCTGACTTTGCTCACACCTTGTATTAATTGCCGGCCGCTGAGCAGGTTTCGAGACTGCCTTCGCGAGCAAGCTCGCTCACACACTGGATCTGCGACGTGCACAAATCCCCCGTGGGAGCGAGCCCTGCTCGCGAAGGCGTCAGCCCGGCAAACGCCGAATCAGCTGACCAGCGAAGCCTCAAGCGTGATCTTCGCATTCAGCACCTTGGAAACCGGGCACCCTTCCTTGGCCTTGTTGCTCAACTCCTCAAACTGTTGCTGAGTCGCGCCCGGGATCTTCGCCTTGAGAATCAGCTTCACCGCAGTGATCGCGAAGCCGCCGTCAACCTGATCGAGGGTGACTTCGGCGTTGGTGTCGATGCTGTCCGCCTTCAGGCCGGCATCACCGAGAATCATCGAAAACGCCATGGAGAAGCAGCCGGCGTGGGCCGCGCCGATCAGTTCTTCCGGGTTGGTGCCTTTGCCGCCTTCAAAGCGCGCCTTGAAGCCGTACGGCGCTTCGCGCAGTACGCCGGTTTCGGTGGAGATCGAGCCGAGACCGGTTTTCAGATCGCCTTCCCAATGCGCCGATGCCTTTTTCACGATAGCCATGTCTGCCTCCTCAAATATGGCGCGGAACGCCGCGCCGTCGCGGTTTTTACTAGCAAGGCTTCTGAGGATAGACGGCGGAACAAAGTTCAGCCTGGCTGAATCGTTGACTTTTTTAGTAGGAAATTTCGTCGCTGCTATTGAATCTCGGGTATATGCCCTCATTCCATAAAACACGCTTATGGATTTGGCAGGTTTTCGTTCGCAAGAAAAACCTGCCTCCCCACCCGGAGATGCAGGTTCATGAAAAAACTGTCCGACGTTAAATTTTCCACCCTCGACCTGGTGCCGGTGCGCGAAAACGGCAGCGCGGGGCAATCGCTGCGCAACTCGCTGGACCTAGCGCAGCATGCCGAGAAATTCGGCTACACGCGCTTCTGGGTCGCCGAACACCACAACATGGACGGCATCGCCAGTTCGGCCACTTCGGTGTTGCTCGGCTATCTGGCCGGAGGCACGTCGACGATCCGCGTCGGTTCTGGCGGGGTGATGCTCCCCAACCATGCGCCGCTGGTGATTGCCGAGCAGTTCGGCACCCTCGAGAGCCTGTACCCGGGACGCATCGACCTGGGTCTGGGCCGCGCGCCCGGCTCTGATCAGATGACCGCCCGCGCCTTGCGCCGTGAGCGCTCGGGCAGCGCTGACGACTTCCCTGAAGACGTTGCCGAATTGATGCGCTACCTCGGCCCGCGCACCCCGGAGCAACGGGTGATCGCCATGCCCGGCACCGGCACCAACGTGCCGATCTGGCTGCTCGGCTCAAGCCTGTTCAGTGCGCAATTGGCGGGTGAGCGCGGCTTGCCTTACGCCTTCGCCTCGCACTTCGCGCCGCGCTTCATGCACGAGGCGATCCGCATCTACCGCAATCACTTCAAACCGTCGGCGGTGCTCGACAAGCCGTACGTGATGCTCGGCGTGCCGCTGGTGGCAGCGGATACCGATGAGCAAGCCGATTACCTGGCGACGTCGGTGTACCAGCGCATTCTTGCGTTGATGCGTGGCCAGAGCCTGGTGCAGCGTCCGCCGGTGAAAACCATGGACGGTCTGTGGCTGCCCCATGAACGTGAAGCGGTGGGCGATTTCCTCGGCCTCGCCATGGTCGGCGGCCCGCAGAAGATCCGCGCCAAGCTTGAGGTGCTGATCGAGCAGACCCAGGCGGACGAGCTGATTTTCACCAGCGATTTGTATGAGCATGCTGATCGCGTGCGCTCGTACGAGCTGCTGGCGCAGGTGATGAAGGGCTAAGATTCACCACACATACCTTGTGGGAGCGAGCTTGCTCGCGAAGACGGAGTGTCAGGCACTCGATATGTCGACTGACCCACCGGTTTCGCGAGCAAGCTCGCTCCCACATCGGGCACATGGAGCCCACAAAAAAGCCGACGCATCCACGTCGGCTTTTGTATTTCAGGCGCAATCAACCGCGCTTGTAGACGATTTCCTTGCTGCCGCCTTCGCAACTGCCGACGACGTCACCATCAGCCGCCGCACCCTTGTCGACAACTTCCAGCGAATATCCGGAAACGCCTTTGGCGTCGAGCTTCGCGGCGATTTCGCTTTTCAGCTCGTCACATGGCTTGCCGGCTGCAAACGCACCACCCGCAAGGCTCAACAAACCTACTGCCAACATGAACTTCTTCATCGGTCGCACTCCCTGGTCGGATTGAAAGAGGCGGGCATCGAGTCATCCACCCGATGCGCTCACCTTGTAGCGCTTTGCCATTCCCTATGGCACTCGGCCAGCGCGCAAGTTCAGAAGACTAGCTCAAACTCAGCTGGCGGCAATCTTGAAGCCGACTTTCAGCGTGACCTGAAAGTGCGCTACCTGGCCATTTTCGATGTGGCCACGGGTTTCGGTCACTTCAAACCATTCCAGATTGCGCAGGGTCTTGTTGGCCTCGGCCAGTGCATTGTTGATGGCGTCTTCGATGCTGGTAGTGGACGAGCCGACCAGCTCGACTTTCTTGTAGGTGTGATGGTCACTCATGGCGTTCTCCTTGGGTTGGAATGGCGTGTGAAATTGAGCCTAGCAGGCAATTGCACTGATGATTTCGGCGCCGCTGCGCTGCCGAAGTTCAGAATTTCTGCACTTTCTCGACATGCTGAAGTCCCAACCAACACACGCCACTCATCACCAATGCAGGAGAGCCACCATGGCCAACACCTCTTTACGTAAAGCCTCGTTGCAAAGCATGGAAGCCGAGATCGAGAGTCTGCTCAAATCGTTGGAAAGCTTGAAAGACGATGCTTCGGACGAGTCGCGCAAGACCCTCAAGGCGCTGAAAAGCAACGCCGAAAGTGCGCTGAAACATTCCCGTCATCTGCTCAGCGACGCGTACGAAGAAGTCAAAGTGAAAACCCGCGAGACCGGCATTGCCACTCGTGACTACGCGCAGGAACACCCATGGACCACGGCCGGCGTGGCTGTCGGTGCAATCGGTCTGCTCGCCGCCTACTTTTTGTTCAAGCGCGGTGAGTGATCAGTCTGGCGCAGCTCGTTCTTGAGCCATTGCGCCAGTTGCCGGGCGCGTCCGTCTGCGGCGCGCTTGGGTAGCCACAACGCCAGTTGCGCCGGGGTTTCGCAAAAGCCCCACGGCGCAACCAGGCGACCCGCCTTCAGATCTTCGGTTACCAGCGGCTCCGGCGCGATTGCGACGCCGAGACCTGCAACAGCCGCCTCCAGCAAATAATACAAATGCTCAAAACCTTGCCCGAGCTTCAACGCCTTGGGGTTGAGGTGGTTTTGCTGCGCCCAACTGGGCCAGGCTTGTGGGCGAGAGGTGGTGTGCAGCAAGGGCTCATCAAAAAGATCTGCGGCCACAGCGGTGTGCAGCTTCTGATAACCGCTATACAACGGGCTCATTACGGGGCCGATGCGTTCCGCCGCCAGTTCATAGACCTGCATATCGGCGGGCCACGGTGGTTCGGCGAACAGCAACAGCGCATCGAGGCCCGGGCGCCGGGGATCGAGATCGCCTTCACCGGCCGACAGGTGCAGACGCAGATCCGGCAAATCGGCATTCAGCCGCCCCAGGCGCGGAATAAACCAGCGCGCCAGCAGGCTCCCCGAACAACCCAGCACGAACGGCGCATCCGCTGTGCTTTGCGTCAGTTCGGCGCAAACACTGCGCAACCGATCGAACGCCTCAGCGCTGGCATCGCGCAGACGCGCTCCGGCATCTGTGAGTTTCAAGCCGCGTCCGTCCTTGACGAACAGGCTCACCCCTAGATGTTCTTCAAGCACCTTGAGCTGGCGGCTGACCGCGCCGTGGGTGACGTGCAGCTGTTCGGCAGCCTGACTCACACTGTTCAGACGAGCGGTGGCCTCGAAGGCGCGCAAGGCATTCAGCGGGGGAAGGTCATGGCTCATGGTATCTGTGAGTTTTCCTGACAGGTTGTGGCGATCTTATCGGTTTTCAGCCTGGAAAGTCAGGGGTAGAGTGATCGTCATTGTCTTCTGACCGAATTCACCTGGAGCGACCCATGACCCAGACTTCGAACACCTCTGATCTGCGTAACGGCCCTGACGCCAACGGCCTGTTCGGTGCGTTCGGTGGCCGTTATGTAGCGGAAACCCTGATGCCATTGATCCTCGACCTGGCCCGCGAATACGAAGCGGCCAAGGAAGATCCGGCATTCAAGGAAGAATTGGCCTACTTCCAGCGTGATTATGTCGGACGTCCGAGCCCGCTGTATTTCGCCGAACGCCTGACCGAATTCTGCGGCGGCGCGAAGATCTACCTCAAGCGCGAAGAGCTGAACCACACCGGCGCGCACAAGATCAACAACTGCATCGGCCAGATTCTGCTGGCGCGGCGCATGGGCAAGAAGCGCATCATTGCCGAAACCGGCGCCGGCATGCACGGCGTGGCCACGGCCACCGTCGCTGCGCGGTTCGGTCTGGACTGCGTGATCTACATGGGCACCACCGACATCGAACGTCAGCAGGCCAACGTCTTCCGCATGAAGCTGCTCGGCGCTGAAGTCATTCCGGTCGTGGCCGGCACCGGCACCCTCAAAGACGCGATGAACGAAGCCCTGCGTGACTGGGTGACCAACGTCGACAACACCTTTTACCTGATCGGCACCGTGGCCGGCCCACACCCTTATCCAGCAATGGTTCGCGACTTCCAGGCCGTCATCGGCAAGGAAACCCGCGATCAACTGCAAGCTCAGGAAGGTCGTCTGCCGGACAGTCTGGTGGCGTGCATCGGTGGCGGTTCCAACGCCATGGGCCTGTTCCACCCGTTCCTCGATGACAAGAGCGTCGAGATCATCGGCGTCGAAGCCGCCGGTTACGGCATCGAAACCGGCAAGCACGCGGCCAGCCTGAACGGCGGGGTGCCGGGCGTGCTGCACGGTAACCGCACGTTCCTGCTGCAGGACGACGATGGCCAGATCATCGACGCCCACTCGATTTCCGCCGGCCTCGATTACCCGGGCATCGGCCCTGAACACGCCTGGTTGCACGACATCGGCCGCGTCCAGTACACCTCGGTAACCGACGACGAAGCCCTTGAAGCGTTCCACAAATGCTGCCGTCTGGAAGGGATCATCCCTGCCCTGGAAAGCGCCCACGCCCTGGCCGAAGTGTTCAAGCGCGCACCGAAGCTGCCGAAGGATCACCTGATGGTGGTCAACCTCTCGGGCCGTGGCGACAAGGACATGCAAACCGTGATGCACCATATGCAACAGTCGCAGCAGGAGAAACACTGATGAGCCGCCTGCAAACCCGCTTTGCCGACCTCAAGCAAGAGAACCGCGCCGCGCTGGTGACCTTTGTCACTGCCGGTGATCCTGACTACGACACTTCGCTGGCAATCCTCAAAGGCCTGCCTGCCGCAGGTGCCGATGTGATCGAGCTGGGCATGCCGTTCACCGATCCGATGGCCGATGGCCCGGCGATCCAGCTGGCCAATATCCGCGCACTGGGCGCCAAACAGAATCTGGCGAAAACCCTGCAAATGGTTCGCGAGTTCCGTGAAGGCAACAGCGACACGCCGCTGGTGTTGATGGGCTACTTCAACCCGATTCACAAATTCGGCGTCGAGCGTTTCATCGCCGAAGCCAAAGAGGCTGGCGTTGACGGCCTGATCGTGGTCGACATGCCACCAGAGCACAACGAAGAGCTGTGCGACCCGGCGCAGGCTGCTGGCCTGGACTTCATCCGCCTGACCACGCCGACCACCGACGACGCACGTCTGCCGCGTGTGCTCAACGGCAGTTCCGGTTTTGTCTACTACGTGTCGGTCGCGGGTGTCACCGGCGCAGGTGCAGCGACTCTGGAACATGTGGAAGAGGCGGTTGCACGTCTGCGTCGGCATACCGACCTGCCGATCAGCATTGGCTTCGGTATCCGTACACCGGAGCAGGCTGCAGCCATCGCGCGTCTGGCTGACGGTGTGGTGGTGGGCTCGGCGCTGATTGATCACATCGCCAGTGCCGATACGCCTGAGCAGGCCATCGATGGCGTGTTGAGTCTGTGTTCGGCGCTGTCCCAAGGCGTGCGCACTGCTCGCGTCTAAAGCCGCAGGGGAAAACAAAAAGGCTTCAGAACAGGCGTTCTGAAGCCTTTTTTTGTGCTCAGGGTAATTGCAGTCCGCCCGAAGCCTTGTGCAGTTTGCGCAAATGCTCGCCAATCTGCTTCACGTTGGCCTCGCTGGCGGCAATCTCGGCGGCGCGCTTGGGTTCGAGCAGCTTGCGCACTTCAGTATCGAGATCGCCGGACAGCGCCAGCAGCTTCTTCTGCCGCTGGCTGCTTTCCGCTTCCAGTCGGCCGAACTCGCTCGGCTGGGGCAGTCCGTAACCCTTGGAGTCGAGCAGTTCCGCCGGGCGGCTGAGGAAACCACTGTTGGCGAGGATCTGCTGCAAGGTCGCGTTAGCCTTGTCCATGCCGCCGCTTTCCAGCTCGCGGGCGCCAAGGTAGCGTTGCTTGACCTCATCCTGAGCCAGCAACAACTGCCGGCGGAAACTGGCTTGCTCGAGCAGCAACAGCGCCGCGCTGGTGCGCAGGTCGGCGCGGTCGAACCATTCGCGGCGTTGTTCAGCGCTGAGTGACAGCCAGTCTTCGACAGTGGTCTGCTTGATCGGCAGCTGCTTCTTCAATACATCGAACATCGCTTGATAGCGATCGCGGAACGAGTCGAAGCGGTAACCCAGACGCAGCGCTTCTTTCGGATCGTCGAGCACACTGGTATCGGCCAGACCACGGCCCTTGAGCACTTCCAGCAAGCCGTTGGGCATGATGCTGTCTAGCCCGACCAGTTGGCTGTTATTGCTGCCGCTGCGCAACAGTTTCAAACCCTCTACCGCGCAGTTGTTGGACAGGAAGAAATAGTTGCCGTCGTAGCTCCAGTGCATCTCGGCAGCATGTTCGACGACGCCTTCGATTTCCTCGCGAGACAGGTTCAGCGGCACCGAAGCGAGACTGCGCAGCTCGGTCTTGGTGTATTCGTCGATCACTTGCGCCAGCGGCAACACGAACAGCCGCGACGGGTATTTGCCGACCAGTCCGTCCCAGCTCGACAGCTGTACATCGCCAACGAAGGCGCGATAGGACAGCACCAGGTGTTGATCGAGGTCGAGGCGGCAATCCGGGCCACGCGGGCGACCGGGGGCGCAGATCACCAGGCGCAACATGCTGTGGCCCCAGCGGCTGACCCAGTTCTGATTGGCCTCGGCCAGCAGGTAATCGACCGCGTAGACCCGTTCCGGATCGACTTGCCCCAGAGGCTGCTTAGCGAAGTCATTGCCCGCATTGAGAAAGGCGAAGCTCTTGCTGCAGGTGTCCTGCGCTGGCGGCGCCCAGCCGAAATGTTCCTTGTAGTAGCGATACAGCGCCGGGCGGCGGCAGGCGTAGCTCGGGTCGAGGAGGAAGTACTCCATGTTGACCGCGACGAATTCCTTGGGGCTGGAAATCTCGTAGAGGTCCGGACTGCGGGCGATCTGGCGGTTGTGTTGTTCACGCTCGCCACGGCGGCCGACGTACTGTTGCCACCCGGCCAGATCGAGCAGGCGCGGGTCGTCGCTGATGGTGAAGCGGCGACCGTTCTGCCCGCGACACTCATCGGGAATGCCGATCAGCCCGGCGCTGTTGAAGCGTCGGGTGCAGCGTTGGATCAACGTGCGTTCGGCGCTCGGCCATAAACGCGCGCGGTCGTAGATATGCGTGATTTCGTGCAGCACCGTGGCCAGCAGTTCCTGCCGCACAGTGCCGTGGGGGCGATTGGTTTTCTCTTTCGCCGCGCTGCCATCGGTGAGGCTGGCGAGCAGCTTGCGGTTCAGATCGAGCTCGGAAACCAGCGTCGCCTGCCCGTAAGCGTTGGCTGGCATGTCGTCGGTCCAGCCGACGTCGATGCGCCGATCCAGCCGCTCGATGAAGCTCGGCGGCAGTTTCGCCATCGCCTCATCGATCAGCGCCTGACTGGCCTGTTGTTGAGCCGGGCTCAGACCCTCGGTCTTGAGCCGCAATTGCAGGCCGGCGTGGGCGCTGTTGCCAAGCAGCAACAACACCCCGGCCAGCAGCCAGGCGCCAATGGACCTCACAGTGCGAGGATGGCTTCGGCGAGTACCTGATCACTGGCGTCGCGCGCTTCCGGCACGCGATTGCGCAAGGTGTTGAGGGCGGCTTCGAGGTGCGCGCCACGGATGTCGCCGTTGCTGGCGACGAAACTGGCGGCGTCGTCGTGGGCTTCGCGGATGATTTTCGAATCGCGAATCGACGTGGTGGTATCGGAAGTGAAATCGATGCTGCGCTGGGAGGCACGAACGATGATGTTACTGGTGGCTACCAGGGTGTGCGCCTGGGCCATATCGGCCAACACAAACAGGCCAAGGGCGGCAGCAATCAGCGGGCTACGCATGGAACGACTCCGGAAGGAAAAGGATAACTATTGGACGAGAATTGCCTCTGCCAGTTCAAGGTCGCTGGCATGAAGTTTCGGCCGGGTTTTGCGCAGGTAATGCAGCGCGGATTCCAGCCGTGCGCCTCGCCATTCACCGTTACTGGCAACAAAGGCGGCCGCATCATCATGGGCGGCGAGCAGCAGTTTACGGTCGAACGGCGCAGAAGACACCATGCTGGTCGCGTAACCGCTGACCACCGTGCCTTGGGTCGACGCATTGAAAGCATCGAAGGCGTTGGCGGACATCGCCCAGCAGGCCGTGAATAAAGTAGAAGAGATGAGCAGGTTTGGAAGAAAGCGCATGGGACTCGACAACTGTTAACGAGCCTGAAGGCTAGCGCAAATGCCCGGGCCAGAGCCAGCGTTGAAACATCGGGACACGGCTGGCGTGTCCCGCAATACCGCAAACGATCAGAGGGTCAGAATGGCCTGAGCCAATTGGGCATCGGTGGCATTGAGTTGTGGCGCCTGATGGCGGATGTGATCGAGCGCACTTTCCAGTTTCACCCCGCGGATATCGCCTTCGCTGGCCACGAAGCTGGCGGCATCGTCGCGGGCGGCGAGGACGATCTTGTCGTCACGGAACGAGGAGGTCACATCGGAAGTGGCGTCGGAAGTGGCTTTCAGCGCGCCGACGATCGAGTCGGTGGTCACGATGAAACTGGTAGCACTGGCGTTGGCAGCCACGGCCAGCAGGGCGGCGGCACTGAGCAGGCGAAGACGGGTCATGATGGAACTCCTTTGGATAAACCGTAGTGAGAGGTGGCTCGGTATCTGAGGAGTCAGACGCCTGTTGCGCAACGTTCGCCACGTTCTGCATGGATATTAGGCTGCCAGATGCGGTTCGCCCAGTGGTGGCCAGTGATACTTCAAAGGTTCTGGATAACTGTACCAGTATGTTCGAGTATTTCGTAAATTGTACCTGTACTCGTTCATATATGCGTTTAGAGCATTCAAGGCCCTGAAACAACAAAACCCGTCGTGGTTTCCCACGACGGGTTCTGCTTGTGCAATTCGGGTTGCTGGCGGTGGGTCTGACGACCAGAGCCAGCGACGCTGCTTAGCGCCAGAACGGCTTGCTCAGCTCTTCGTAGCGTTGTGCTTCGCTGATACCGGCGTCAGCCAGCAGACGCGAATCCAGACGGGCCAGTTGGTGGCGGCTGGAGATGCGGCGCTGCCACAACATCAGGTTGGCAATAACGCGCAGAGGCAGGGAAGCCTGGGTGTTTACAGCTTTGTCTTCGAAGAACAGTTCGGAACTGAGTGTACGTTCCATGGTTGACATCCTTCCGCTTGTGGCGGGATCAGGTAGTGGTTTGACTGGTGCCCATGATCCTCTCGTTTGGATAGTCTCTGTAGATACAGTTCATTTGTATTGTGAGTGAGCAGTTAACTGTTTATGGATGGTGTACGGGTCGAAATTGGGCAAACTGTACCTGTCCGCACTTGATTGGTGCATTTCCGCTCGTATCAGGGGATTGAGTAGGGCTTTGCTGTAGGAAAAGACCGGTACAGCAGTACAGTTTTTTTGAAATCCTGCTTCTCGCGCGCATCTACCGAGGCAAAACTGTGTTTGCCTCGGTGGTTATCTGTGTGAATCACACCGCCAGCATGCGCCCGGTTTCTTCCAGGTTCATATGCCAGCTCAGGGCTTCGCGCAAAATGTGCGGGGTATGACCGCCGATTGCACAGGCAGCGCTGAAGTAGTCATTCAGTGCCTGGCGAAAGTCCGGATGCACGCAGTTGTCGATGATCACTCGTGCACGCTCCCGTGGCGCCAGGCCACGCAGGTCGGCGAGGCCGACTTCGGTCACCAGGATGTCGACGTCATGCTCGGTATGGTCGACGTGGCTGACCATCGGCACCACGCTGGAAATCGCGCCACCCTTGGCGATCGACTTGGTCACGAATACCGCCAGATGCGCATTGCGCGCGAAGTCGCCGGAGCCGCCGATGCCGTTCATCATCCGCGTGCCGCAGACATGGGTGGAGTTGACGTTGCCGTAGATATCGAACTCCAGCGCGGTGTTGATGCCGATGATGCCCAGACGGCGCACCACCTCGGGGTGATTGGAGATCTCCTGCGGCCGCAGAACCAGTTTGTCCTTGTACTTCTCCAAGTTGCCGAACACGTCGCTGTTGCGCCGCTCGGACAGGGTGATCGAGCTGCCCGAGGCGAAGCTCAGCTTGCCGGCATCGATCAGGTCGAAAGTCGAGTCCTGCAGCACTTCCGAATACATGGTCAGGTCTTCGAACGGCGAGTCGATCAAGCCGCACATCACCGCGTTGGCGATGTTGCCAATGCCAGCCTGCAGCGGGCCGAGCTTGTTGGTCATGCGGCCGGCCGCGACTTCCTGCTTGAAGAACGTGATCAGGTGTTCGGCGATAGCGTTGGTGTCGATGTCCGGTACCGACACCGTGGACGGCGAGTCCGATTGTTGAGTGACGACAATCGCAACGATCTTCTCCGGCGGAATCGGAATTGCCGTGCTGCCGATGCGATCGTCGACTTTCACCAGCGGGATTGGCGTCCGCGTCGGGCGGTACGTCGGGATATAGATGTCGTGCAGGCCTTCGAGGTTGGCGTTGTGGGCCAGGTTGATCTCGACGATCACTTGTTTGGCGAAAATCGCGAAGCTGGCCGAGTTGCCCACCGAAGTGGTCGGCACGATATGGCCTTGTTCGGTGATGGCGACTGCCTCGATGACGGCAATGTCCGGCAGCTTCAACTGTTGGTTGCGCAGTTGCTCTACGGTTTCCGAGAGATGCTGGTCAATGAACATTACTTCGCCGGCGTTGATTGCTTTGCGCAACGTGCTGTCGACCTGAAACGGCATGCGCCGCGACAGCACGCCGGCCTCGGTCAGTTGCTTGTCGAGGTCGTTACCCAGACTGGCGCCGGTCATCAGGCTGATCTTCAGCGGCGTGACCTTGGCGCGCTCGGCCAGTGCATGGGGAACGGCCTTGGCTTCGCCGGCGCGGGTGAAACCGCTCATGCCGACGGTCATGCCATCCTCAATCAGAGCAGCGGCGTCGGCAGCGCTCATCACTTTGTCCAACAACGAAGGCAGGCGAATACGGTCACGGTACATGGATTATTATCTCGGGCAACGAGTAGCAGGATGCGCAGTCTAGTTAATTTGGCCGGCGCCTGTCCCGCTACCAAGGTCGCAAACGAGGCCTCTATTTCGCGGGTTTGCAGTAAAACACCGTTACCGGATCTGCAACAACGCGGCAAATTGTCCAGCGTCTGGCGCAAACAAAAACGCCCCGACAAGTCGGGGCGTTCGCTATTGCAGCGGTGAATTACTCGACCGCTTTGACCATGTCTTCGATGACTTTCTTCGCATCGCCGAAGACCATCATGGTCTTGTCCAGATAGAACAGTTCGTTGTCCAGACCGGCATAGCCGCTGGCCATCGAGCGCTTGTTGACGATGATGGTCTTGGCCTTGAACGCTTCGAGAATCGGCATACCGGCAATCGGTGACTTCGGATCGTTCTTCGCGGCCGGGTTGACCACGTCGTTTGCGCCGAGCACCAGCACCACGTCGGCCTGACCGAACTCGGAGTTGATGTCTTCCATCTCGAACACCTGGTCGTAAGGCACTTCGGCCTCGGCGAGCAGGACGTTCATGTGCCCAGGCATGCGACCGGCCACCGGGTGAATCGCGTACTTCACGGTCACGCCGCGATGGGTCAGCTTCTCGGTCAGTTCCTTCAGTGCGTGTTGTGCACGGGCCACTGCCAGACCGTAGCCCGGGACGATGATCACGGTGTCGGCGTTGGTCAGCAGGAAGGTTGCGTCATCAGCCGAGCCGGATTTCACCGGACGGGCTTCCTGCGCACCGGCAGGACCTGCGTCTGCCGTATTGCCGAAACCGCCGAGCAGTACATTAAAGAAGGAGCGGTTCATCGCCTTGCACATGATGTACGAGAGGATCGCACCGCTCGAACCCACCAGCGAGCCGGCAATGATCAGCATCGAGTTGTTCAGCGAAAAACCGATGCCCGCCGCCGCCCAGCCGGAATAGCTGTTGAGCATCGACACCACCACCGGCATGTCGGCGCCGCCGATCGGGATGATGATCAGCACGCCCATCACGAACGCCAGAGCCAGCATCAGTGCGAATGCAGTGAGGTTGCCGGTGAACATGAAGGTCAGGCCGAGCACCAGCGTAGCCAGACCCAGAACCGCATTGAGTTTGTGCTGACCGGCGAACTGTACCGGTGCGCCCTGGAACAGACGGAACTTGTATTTGCCCGAGAGCTTGCCGAAGGCGATCACCGAACCCGAGAAGGTGATCGCACCGATCGCAGCACCGAGGAACAGCTCCAGACGGTTGCCTGCCGGAATCGCATCGCCCAGTTGTTTAACGATACCCAACGACTGCGGCTCAACTACCGCCGCAATAGCAATGAACACCGCCGCGAGGCCGATCATGCTGTGCATGAACGCTACCAGTTCCGGCATCTTGGTCATTTCAACGCGCTTGGCCATGATCGAGCCGGCGGTACCGCCGACCAGCAAGCCAACGATCACATAACCGATACCAGCCGTAGCCAGCTCAGCGCCCAATTTATAGATGAGGCCGACCGTGGTGAGGATCGCCAACGCCATGCCAAGCATGCCGAACAGGTTGCCGCGCCGCGAAGTGGTCGGGTGCGACAGGCCTTTGAGGGCCTGGATAAAGCAGATCGACGCGATCAGGTAGAGCGTCGTGACGAGATTCATGCTCATTACTTCGGCGCCTCTTCTTTTGCTTTCGGGGCTTTCTTCTTGAACATCTCAAGCATGCGGCGGGTGACCAGGAAGCCACCAAACACATTGACCGCCGCCAGTGCCACGGCCAGCGTGCCCATGGTCTTGCCCAGCGGCGTAACGGTCAGCGCAGCGGCGAGCATGGCGCCGACGATCACGATCGCGGAAATGGCATTGGTCACCGCCATCAACGGCGTGTGCAGCGCAGGCGTAACGTTCCAGACCACGTGGTAACCGACATAAATCGCCAGCACGAAGATGATCAGGTTGTAGATACCGGGGGAGATAAGCTCTTCCATCGTCTGAATCCCTGCTTAGGCGTTTTTGCGGATGACTTGGCCGTCGCGGCACATCAGGCACGCGGCGACGATGTCGTCTTCGAGGTTGACGTCGAACTGGCCTTCCTTGGTGAACACCAGCTTGAGGAAGTCCAGCAGGTTGCGTGCGTACAGCGCCGAAGCATCGGCAGCGACTTCACCGGCGAGGTTGGTCGGGCCAACGATGGTCACACCGTTTTCCACAACGACCTGATCGGCGACGGTCAGTGGGCAGTTGCCACCCTGGGCGGCGGCGAGGTCGATGACCACCGAGCCCGGTTTCATCTGTGCCACGGTCTCGGCGCTGAGCAGCGTCGGCGCTTTGCGGCCCGGAATCAGTGCGGTGGTGATGACGATATCGGCCTG
Organism: Pseudomonas sp. Sample_21; assembly: GCF_004307525.1. Taxonomy (NCBI): domain Bacteria; kingdom Pseudomonadati; phylum Pseudomonadota; class Gammaproteobacteria; order Pseudomonadales; family Pseudomonadaceae; genus Pseudomonas; species Pseudomonas sp. Sample_21. Next base: position 115,798 of record NZ_RCNZ01000122.1, read on the forward strand.
CTTGGCGCGCTCGTGCACAGCCTGCGCCTGGCGCTGCATCCAGCTCGCCGGCATCGGCCGCGCGTAACCGCCGACACCGACGGCACATTCGCGCTCTTCATCGGTCTCGTAAGGCACGTCGACGAACTTGGCGCCGAGGGATTCGATCTGTTCCTTCACCGCTGGACGCACGTCGGAGGCTTCGATCACCGCACCCAGACGTTTCGCTGTGGCAATCGCCTGCAAACCGGCCACGCCCGCGCCGAGAATCAGCACGCGCGCCGCTTTCACGGTGCCCGCAGCAGTCATCAGCATCGGCATGAAGCGTGGGTAATAGTGAGCCGCGAGCAACACCGCTTTGTAGCCGGCGATATTCGCCTGCGACGACAGCACATCAAGACTCTGCGCCCGCGAGGTACGCGGCGCCGCTTCGAGGGCGAACGCGGTAATGCCGCACTCGGCCATCTTCGCGATGGTCTCGTTGTTGAATGGGTTGAGCATGCCCACCAGCACCGCACCGCGCTTGATCAGCGTCAGTTCGGCATCGCTTGGCGCGATCACTTTGAGAATCAGCTCGGCGCCAAACGCGTCATTGGCGCTGCCAATGCTTGCGCCGGCCGCTTCATAGGCACTGTCGACGACACTGGCTTTGACGCCAGCGCCGCTTTGCACAGTGACCTTATGGCCTTGGCTGATCAGCTTCTTGATGGTTTCCGGGGTTGCAGCAACCCGTGTTTCACCGGTCTGGGTTTCGAGAGGAACACCAATGTGCACGTCAAATCTCCTGCGTGATCTTATTGAGTAAACCCATGCACTACGGATGGTGCGACTGGGGCGGCCGATCAGCACGATCCCGCCGAATCAGGGCGGGGCGCGGCATTTTGCAGGCGAACTTTATGCCCTTCAAGGGATTATGACGGGTGACGGAAAATTAACTACAAGTCATGCCGTGACCGAATGTCGCAGATGGCCAGTTGAACCCCTTGCAGGCCGTGCCCTGCATGGATTCTGGCTGAATTTGAAAAAAATTCGCATCGGTGGCGTGAATGGGCAGTAATGAGTCGCCATTAGAGGCTCAAAGCCACGTGTTTGGCAGCTTGTGGGACGTCTGTACGACTTTCGGATACAGTCTGCGCAAAAGCGACAAATAGTTATATCTGTAGGGCTTTGGTTTTTCTGACTACGGGGTTAAGTATTGCGCAAAGCCTTTATTCTTCTAGGCTGTAGCTCTGCGCTTGATTTACCAGCCAGTCGCGAAATGCCTTCAGCGATGCCGATTCGACCTTTCGCTCTGGAATCATCAGGTAATAGGCCTTGATGCTGGAGAGCGCTTGAGGGTTGGCAACCACCAGACGTTTCTCTGCCAGCTCGCGCTGGATCAGAAACGGCGGAATCAGCGCGACGCCCATGTCGTGCATGGCTGCCTGGGCAAGCATGGAGAATAGCTCGTAGCGTGGGCCGGTCATGTCGCGCGGAATATTCAGCTGTTGCGAGTTGAACCATTGGCGCCAGGCGTAAGGTCGGGTGGTTTGCTGCAGCAGCGGTAGTTCAGCGATGGCTTGCGCTGTCAGCTGCGTGTGATCGCCGAGTAGGGAGGGGCTGCACACCGGCATCGGATTTTCGCCCATCAACCTGTGGGATTCGGTACCCGACCAATCGGCATCACCGAAATAGATCGCGGCATCGAATTCGGTATCGGCAAACAGGAAAGGCCGAGTGCGGTTGGTCAGGTTGACGGTCACTTCCGGGTGCTTGAGCTGAAAATCCTTGAGCCGTGGCAGCAGCCATTGCGTGCCGAAGGTCGGGACGACGGCGAGCTCGATGACGTTGGTGCCCTGCTGGCCCATTACCGAGAGGGTGTCGCGCTCCACTGCATCGAGCTGAGTCGCCACCCGACGACTGTAGGAAAGACCCGCCTCGGTCAGTTTCACTCCACGTCGCGAGCGTCGGAACAGTTCCACGCTGAGGAAATCTTCCAGGCTGGCGATCTGTCGGCAAATGGCGCCTTGGGTGAGCGACAGTTCTTCAGCAGCACGGGTAAAGCTCTCATGGCGGGCGGCAGCTTCGAAACTGATCAGGGCGGCGGTGCTGGGGATCTTCCTGCGCATGTACGTCAACCTCACTAATGCGCCGCATAAAAGGCTATTCGCGACGGTACGGAGTGAGAAATTAGCACAACAGAATGCGAAATCCTCGTTTGCCGCGATGGCGAACCGCGCCTAGGATCAATGCCACGTTAATTCACCCGATTGCGAGGGCACACTCATGGGCGGTAAAGCTAGTTTCAATTGGATCGATCCCCTGCTGCTGGATCAACAGCTCACCGAAGAAGAGCGGATGATCCGCGACACCGCCGCCCAGTTCGCTCAACAGAGTCTGGCGCCGCGTGTGCTCGAAGCTTTCCGTCATGAGAAGACCGATCCGGCAATCTTCCGCGAGATGGGTGAAGTCGGCCTGCTCGGCGCCACCATTCCCGAGCAATACGGTGGCAGCGGTCTGAATTACGTCAGTTATGGCTTGATCGCGCGTGAAGTCGAGCGCGTCGACTCTGGCTATCGCTCGATGATGAGTGTGCAGTCCTCGCTGGTGATGGTGCCGATCAACGAATTCGGTACCGAGGCACAGAAACAGAAGTATCTGCCGAAGCTGGCTTCCGGCGAATGGATCGGTTGCTTTGGTCTGACCGAACCGAACCACGGTTCCGATCCGGGCGCGATGATTAGCAGGGCTCGCAAGGTCGATGGCGGCTACAGCCTGACCGGTGCGAAAATGTGGATCACCAACAGCCCGATCGCTGACGTCTTCGTGGTCTGGGCCAAGGACGATGCCGGCGATATCCGTGGCTTCGTTCTGGAGAAAGGCTGGAAAGGTCTGAGCGCTCCGGCGATTCACGGCAAGGTCGGCCTGCGCGCTTCGATCACCGGTGAGATCGTCATGGACAACGTGTTCGTGCCGGAAGAGAACATTTTCCCGGATGTCCGTGGCCTGAAAGGTCCTTTCACCTGCCTTAACTCCGCACGCTACGGCATTTCCTGGGGCGCGCTGGGCGCCGCCGAATTCTGCTGGCACACTGCGCGCCAATACACTCTGGATCGTCAGCAGTTCGGTCGTCCGTTGGCCGCAACTCAGCTGGTACAGAAGAAACTCGCCGACATGCAGACCGAAATCACTCTGGCACTGCAAGGCTGCCTGCGCTTGGGCCGGATGAAGGACGAGGGTACCGCCGCCGTTGAAATCACTTCGATCATGAAGCGCAACTCCTGCGGCAAGTCGCTGGATATCGCGCGGATGGCGCGCGACATGCTCGGTGGTAACGGCATCTCCGATGAGTTCGGCGTGGCCCGTCACCTCGTCAACCTGGAAGTGGTGAATACCTATGAAGGTACCCATGACGTTCACGCGCTGATCCTCGGGCGTGCGCAAACCGGTCTGCAAGCGTTCTATTAACAGGAGGGCGGACCATGGGCGCACTGTCGCATCTGCGGGTACTGGATTTATCGCGAGTACTGGCCGGGCCTTGGGCCGGGCAAATCCTCGCCGACCTTGGCGCCGAAGTGATTAAGGTCGAGCGCCCGGGCAATGGTGATGACACCCGCGCCTGGGGGCCGCCCTTCCTTAAAGACGCTTACGGCGAGAACACGTCGGAAGCGGCTTATTACCTCTCGGCAAACCGCAACAAGCAATCGGTCACCATCGACTTCACCCGGCCTGAAGGGCAGAAGCTGGTGCGCGACCTGGCAGCAAAGTCGGACATTCTGATTGAGAATTTTAAAGTAGGTGGTCTGGCGGCCTATGGTCTGGACTATGAGTCGCTGAGGGCTTTCAACCCGAACCTGATCTACTGCTCAATCACCGGCTTCGGCCAGACCGGGCCTTATGCCAAGCGTGCGGGCTATGACTTCATGATCCAGGGGCTCGGCGGCTTGATGAGTTTGACCGGCCGACCCGAAGGAGACGACGGTGCCGGGCCGGTGAAAGTGGGCGTGGCGCTGACGGATATTCTTACCGGGCTGTATTCGACGGTGGCGATCCTCGCGGCATTGGCTCATCGCGATCACGACGGTGGCGGCCAGCACATCGATATGGCGTTGCTGGATGTACAGGTCGCGTGTCTGGCGAACCAGGCGATGAACTACCTGACCACCGGCAATGCGCCGAAGCGCCTGGGCAATGCGCATCCGAATATCGTGCCTTATCAGGACTTTCCTACGGCGGATGGCGACTTCATTCTCACCGTGGGTAATGACGGGCAGTTCCGCAAGTTCGCCGAGGTCGCGGGGCAACCGCAGTGGGCGGATGATCCGCGCTTCGCGACCAACAAGCTGCGGGTAGCGAACCGCGCGGTGCTGATCCCGTTGATCCGCCAAGCTACGGTCTTCAAGACCACGGCGGAGTGGGTTGCACAACTGGAGCTGGCGGGTGTGCCTTGTGGGCCGATCAATGATCTGTCGCAGGTGTTTGAGGATCCACAAGTGAAGGCGCGCGGTCTGGCGATCAAACTGCCTCATGCATTGGCGGGGATGGTGCCCCAGGTGGCCAGCCCGATTCGATTGTCGGAGACGCCCGTTGAATATCGTCACGCGCCTCCTTTATTAGGTGAGCACACGTTAGAGGTTCTGCAGCGTGTGCTGGGTCTGGGGGCGGGTGCGGTGGCTATGTTGAAGGAGGAGGGCGTCCTTTAAGTCTTCTTCTATATAGAAGAAGCTCTTTTCTCATCTCATTGGGTGTTTTTTAACCAATACGCAAGTTATTGAAAGAAAAGCGAAATTAACGGTTGACGGCGGATTCCAGAGGTCTATAATTCGCCCCACTTCCGGCGCAGTCGAAACGGAAAACTC
>NZ_RCNZ01000007.1:0-7804 GCF_004307525.1 Pseudomonas sp. Sample_21
AGACCGCCCAGCAGAGCGGATTTTGTTTGGTAGGCGCGATTGGACTCGAACCAACGACCCCCACCATGTCAAGGTGGTGCTCTAACCAACTGAGCTACGTGCCTGCTGTGAGGCGGCATTCTACGGAATTCCGGAGGGGTGTCAACACCTTTTTTTCACCTAACCCTATGAATATGCAAAATATTTAATTTCGCCTCAGCGACGAAGAGTTTCCGGTGGCTGGCGGAGGTTTTTCAACTCGGGTAGGATCGACGCACTCGTAAAATATATTAAACAGAGGCGGCAGGATGGCGAACACCCAATACCCAGAGTCTTATTACGCTGCGTCGGCCAATGCCGTACCACCACGCCCTGTGCTGCAGGATGATGTGGAGACGGACGTCTGTGTGATCGGCGCCGGGTATACCGGGCTGTCGTCCGCCCTGTTCCTGTTGGAGAACGGTTTTCGCGTAACCGTGCTGGAAGCGGCGAAAGTCGGTTTTGGCGCCTCGGGCCGAAACGGCGGGCAGATCGTCAACAGCTATAGCCGCGACATCGACGTCATTGAACGCACGGTCGGCCCCAAGCAGGCGCAACTGCTCGGCGAAATGGCCTTTGAAGGTGGCCAGATCATTCGCGAGCGCGTGGCCAGATACAATATTCAGTGCGACCTGAAGGACGGCGGTGTATTCGCCGCCCTTTCCGCCAAACAAATGGGGCACCTGGAATCGCAAAAGCGCCTGTGGGAGCGCTTCGGCCACACCCAGCTGGAATTGATGGATCAACGCCGCATTCGTGAAGTGCTGGGTTGCGATCAGTACGTCGGTGGCATGCTCGATATGAGCGGCGGCCACGTCCATCCGCTGAATCTGGCGCTCGGAGAAGCGGCGGCAGTCGAGTCTCTCGGCGGCACCATCTATGAGCAATCACCTGCCGTGCGCATCGAGCGCGGCGCCAATCCGGTTGTGCATACGCCGCAGGGCAAGGTCAGGGCCAGGTTCATCATCGTCGCCGGCAACGCCTACCTCGGTAATCTGGTACCGGAACTGGCGGCCAAATCGATGCCGTGCGGCACTCAAGTGATCACTACCGAGCCACTGGGCGATGAGCTGGCGAAGGCGCTATTGCCGCAGGATTACTGCGTAGAGGACTGCAACTATCTGCTCGACTACTATCGCCTGACCGCCGACAAGCGCTTGATCTTCGGTGGCGGCGTGGTTTACGGCGCTCGCGATCCGGCGAACATCGAAGCGATCATCCGCCCGAAGATGCTCAAGGCTTTCCCGCAACTCAAGGATGTGAAGATCGATTACGCCTGGACCGGCAACTTCCTGTTGACCCTTTCGCGCTTGCCGCAGGTCGGGCGCCTGGGCGACAACATCTATTACTCGCAGGGCTGCAGCGGTCACGGTGTCACCTACACGCACCTGGCGGGCAAGGTCCTCGCCGAAGCGTTGCGCGGTCAGGCCGAGCGCTTCGATGCCTTTGCCGACCTGCCGCACTATCCCTTCCCCGGCGGGCAATTGCTGCGCACACCGTTTGCCGCGCTGGGTGCTTGGTATTACGGGCTGCGCGATAAGTACGGCCTATAAACACCATTGTGGCGAAGGGATTTATCCCCGTTGGGGGTGCGCAGCGCCCCCTCTTGAGCAGGAGGGAACTGCTGCGCAGTCCAACGGGGATAAATCCCCTCGCCACAGTAGATTCAGCAAGGCTTAGGATCAGAGCTGATCCCGAGCGATCCCGCTACGAATCCGCAGGATATCCGCCAGCACCGCCAGCGCAATTTCCGCCGGTGTCTTGCTGCCGAGGTTGAGGCCGATCGGCGCATGAACCCGCGCCAGCTCTGCCTCACTCAAGCCACCAATGCGGCGTAAGCGCTCGAAGCGTTTCTGCGACGTCTGCTGCGATCCCATCACACCGATGTAAAACGCTTCGGTGCGCACCGCTTCCATCATCGCCAGATCGTCGATGCGCGGATCATGGGTCAACGCCACTACCGCCGTATCGCGATGACAACCACCGTCGGCAATGAACACCGAAGGCAACTGTCGACGGATTTCCACGCTATTGAGCACCACGCCTTCAAGCACTTCATCACGCGGATCGCACAGAATCACTTCGAAGCCAAGCCCTACCGCGAACTCGGCACAGGCCTGCGCCACACTGGAGTACCCGGCGAGCAACAAGCGCTGTGCTGCACCGACACGAATGCGCACCCGATCGATCTCACGCTCGATCCGCGCGCCCTGCTCGCGATCAGCAAACAGAGTGCGCGCACCGCTGGCCAGATCAACTTCGCGAAGCAGACGACGCTGACCCAGCAGCGCCGATTCCAGTTCACGCAGGTGCGCCTGCACCGCGCAGTCGGCGTCAAGTTTCTCAACCAGCACATCAAGAATGCCGCCGCAAGGCAGACTGACCCGCGAGCGCGGATCAGCGCCTTCGCCGTAACGCACGACGCTTACCGCTTCGAGAAACGCACCTTCGGCGACGCGCTCAAGGAAATCCTCCTCGACGCAACCGCCCGATAGCGAACCGATCCACTGCCCGCCTTCGTTCACCGCGAGCAGCGAACCCGGCGCGCGCGGTGCCGAGCCGTAAGTGGTCAGCACCGTGCACAGCCAGATTCGCTGCCCGGCCACCGACCATTCCAGCGCCCGACGCACCACTTGCAGATCGAGATGCTGCATATCAGTGGGCCTTGTGCTCGACGCTCGGCGCGTCGGCTTGCAGCTTCTGCACTTCGCTCACCGCCAGTTCAGCGCCCTGCCCGCCCCAACCCTGACGCAGGTAGTTGAGCAGATCGGTCAATTGCTCAGGACTGAGCTTTTCAGCAAACCCCGGCATCGGCTGCATGTGCTCGAACCCGGAGAACTTCTGTTCGCCGATACCATCCTCGATCACTCGCAACAAGTTGCGCGGATCTTCCAGGCGCAACGTCGTGTTGCCACGCATGGCCACGGCGATGTGCGGTTTGCCTTCACCGCCAGCCGCGTGACAACCGGCGCAGACGTTCAGGTATTCCTGACGCCCGCGCTGAGCACTCGGGCTGAGCTTGTCGAGCGGCACCTCGACGAGCTCTTTGGCTGGCGGCGGTTGCTCGCCGAGCAGGAATGTCGCCATTGCCGCCAGGTCAGCATCGCTCAGACCTTGAGTGCTGTTGTGAAACACCGGGAACATTTCGTTGAACATCGTTCCTTGCGCGCTCATGCCATGCTTCAGAAACGTGCTCAGATCCTGCTGATTCCAGCCGCGCGCGGCCAGGTCGGTGGCCAGCAGGCTCGGTGCCAGATAACCATTGAGGATGCCGCCGGTCATGCGCTTGTCCATTTGCATCGCGCCGGGCAGGCCGCGTGGCGTATGGCATTCGCCGCAGTGACCGAGAACGTCGACCATGTACTGGCCGCGCTTCCACGCCTCACTTTTGCCTTCGGCCGGCTCCAGCTTGACGTCTTTGCCGTAGAGCATGTTCCAGCCGGTCAGACCCAGACGCACATTGAACGGAAAGCTCAGGCTGGTCACCGGCGCGGCGCGTTCGATCGGCTCGATGGTTTTCAGATACGCGTGAATCGCATCGGAATCGGCGCGCGGCATCAGGTGATACGAGGTGTACGGCATCGCTGGATACAAATTCGCACCGTCGCGCCGCTTGCCTTCGGTCAGCGCAGCGAAGAACTCGTCATCGTTGTACAGACCGATGCCGTGCTCTTTGCTCGGAGTGATGTTGGTGCCGTAGATCGTGCCGAATGGCGAGACGATCGGCAGGCCGCCGGCATAGGGCGCGCCACCGGGTGCGGTGTGACAAGCCATGCAGTCAGCGGCGCGGGCGAGGTATTCGCCGCGCTTGATCTGATCCTCGGCGTGGGCCGCCAAAAGCGGCGCAGCCAGTCCGAGCGCGAAAGCCAGGCGGGTCAGTAAACGCTTCATGCTCAACCCTCCTTGACCAGACCAAGATCGGTCAGCACGTTGCGCGTGGCGTTGTAATAACGCACGTACCCGGTGCAGCGGCAGACGTGATGGCCGAGGCTGTCCTCGATCACCTGTTCCAGCTGACTTTTGACGATCGGCTGGCGCTGCAGCTTCTCGACCAACACGGTCGCGGCGTTGACGAAGCCTGGCGCGCAGTAGCTGCACTGGAAGGCGAACTCGTCGACAAAGCGCTGCTGGATCGGATTGAGCTCGGTGACCTGGCCCTGCTCGTCGCGAGTGGCGTGGCCTTCGATGGTGCGGACTTTCTTGCCCTCGAAGTAATGCGCACCGGTGATGCAGGTGCGCACTTCTTCGCTGGTGCCGTCGGGGTTATCGACGATCACCACACAGGCGTGGCAGATCCCCTGACCGCAACCCAGCCGCGAGCCGGTGAGGTTTTTGTATTCGTGCAGGTAGTCGATCATCGGCAGGTCATCAGGGATGTTCACCGGGCCGACGGATTGACCATTGAGGGTCAGTTGAAGCGGACGGTTAGCCATTGAGGGCCTCCTTGATGCGCGCAGCGGTGATAGGCAAGTCACGAACACGTTTCCCGATGGCGTGCGCCACGGCGTTACCGATGGCACCGACAATCGGGATCATCACCACTTCGGCGATGCCCTTGGACGGATCGCTCGGCGACAGCGGCGGCAGGATCTCCGCGGTCTGCTTCCACACCGCAACGTGACGCGCCATCGGCAGGCGGTAACGGTTGAAGTTCCAGTCACCCTCCCCCGGCCCGCCTTCGTACAACGGCATCTCTTCCATCAGCGCATGACCAATACCCATGGCGATACCGCCTTCGAGCTGGCCCTTGACCAACTCTTCAACCAGCACCCGACCACACTCGATCCACGAATGGTGGTTGAGCACCTGAACTTCCGCCGAGCCTTTATTGACCTTCAACTCGACCAGCGTCGCGACCGGGCTGTAATAGGTCACGGCAGCGTTGTTCAACTGCACTACCGGGTAGTTGACGTTCTGCCGATCAAGCAAGTGAAAGCCGGCGCTGTTCATCTGCGCTTTCTTCGCTTGCGGCGCACCATCGCCGTATTTCACCGCCAGACCGTCGAGCGGCAGGCGCTCGCGCACGCCGTCGATGCTGTACTCGGCCTCGGCCCAGCTCCAGCGGTTGAAACCATGCACCGTAGCGCCCGTCACCAGCCCGCGTTCGTGGGCGCGCTTGGCCAGCTCCTCGAAACTCAGCGGCTGCATACCGTTGGCGGTCAGCTTGCCATCGACCCAATGCGCATCTTCGCGGCGCACCACGTAAGGGTTAGCCTGGCCGCCGTACGGACCCTGACGCCAGATCTCCAGCGCCGCCGGCCACAAGCCGTGGTTGAACAACACGCGTGCCGCTTCACGGGTGGCATGGCTGAAGTAATACGCGGAGTTGGTCGCCGAAGACGCCGACGCCAGCTTGCCGACCCAGCGCGGGTTGCGCAGCAGATTGTCCTGCTCGGCCTGACTCATGATGTAAGGGTTGCCGCTGGTGATCAGCTGCATTTCCTGCCATTCGGTTTCGCCGGTCTTCACCTCGTGCGCCGGGCTGCCGAGGAAATCGGCGACGACCAAGGCTTGCGAAGTGGACATGCCGGTACCGATTTCGATACCGATGTGGCGCAGGGTAATGCGCCCGTCTGCGGTGAATTGGATGCTGGCCATCGGCGCTTCGGAGCCGGTGCCGAAGTCTTTCTGGCAGATGGCGAAACCGACGCCGTACCAGTTATCCGGGTCTGCCGCTTCACGTTGCTGCTTGATCGCGTCGCGGTTTTTCCAGACTTCGTGCACCGAGGCCTTGTCGAGAATTTCATGCAGGCGCAGTGCACCGGCCGGGATTGCGCCCTGGGTGTTTTTCATGCCGGAACGCAGGGCATTCCTGCGGCGCAAATCGATGGCGTCGACACCCAGGCGATTGGCGATTTCGTCGACCATCATTTCGGTCGCCGCCATGCTTTGAAGAGTGCCGTAACCGCGCATCGAACCCGCCTCGACCGCGCGCGAGTGATACGCGGTGACCTGCAGATCGTTCTGCGGCATGTAGTAGATCGACTGCGCAGCCGTGGCGCCAACCGCCGCCACCGATGGGCTGTAGTTGACCCGACCGCCGCCGTCGACGCTCATTTCCGCGCGGAAAATCTTGAAGGTGTAGTCATTCTTGTCCACGGCCAACTGGTAGCGGATGTCGAACGGGTGACGCTTGATGCCGCTCTGGAACTGCTCGTAGCGGTCGTTGGCCAGACGCACCGGCACACCGGCGCCGTACAGCGCAGCCAGGGCTGCGTAGTAGACAAAAATGTTGTGGTCTTTGGAGCCATAGCCGACGGTATAGCCCGGGTGCATGTTCAGATTGGACAAGCCGAAACGCGACGGCCCGATCATCTTCGCGGTCTCGGTCGCGACTTCCAGCGGGCACTGCGTCGCCACGACGAAATGCAGGGTTTTGGTTTTCGGGTCGTACCAGCCGTTGCCGTTGTCCGGCTCGAGGGCGGCCGGTTCGATCGACGGCGTCTTGTAGCGCTCATCGAACACCAGCCAGTTGTCTGGCGGCGTGTCGATTTCCTGCTTCATGCGGTCGGCGTAGAACAGGCCGCGCTCGGTGAGGTTGCCATGCAGGTTCGGCGATGCATTCCAGACTGGACGGCGGTTCTTCAGCATCGGGAACAGGATCGAATCCTTGAGGCTGGCGAACTCGTCTTCGTCCGCCGAGGTCGCGCCGCCGACGCGCACGTAGCGGAAGCTGCCGTAGGGATCGCCTTCGTAGAACGGCACCTTGGCGCCGTAACGAATCGCTTTGTCATTGAATTTGAGTTGATTCTTGGCCTGACGGAAACGCTCGAAGTCGTTCCAGATCAGAATCGCTACCGGGTGACCGATGAACATCGGCACTTTGCCTTCCGGCAGCAATGGATCAGGCGCGTGCTCTTCGGGGAAGACGATACCGTCCTTGTCCAGATCGGCAGCGGTAACGATGCGGTCCGGCTGCAGATCAGCGCCGAGCCACGACAGGTCGTAGCCTGCGTAGATGCGGTCGGCCTTGATGGTTTTCAGCAGCATGGCGTGGCCTTGTTGCTCAGGCCAGCCAGGCATGTCCTTGGCGCGGATGTCGCGGGCAAACACCTTGCTGCCGCAGACCTTGGACAAGGCATCGTTACGTTGCCGCGCCTTGCCGTTATTGCCGAGCCATTTCTCGGACGGCACGGTGACGCTGTTTTCCATCAAGGCAGCCAGCGCATGACTGCTGAGCGGCGTAAGCGTAACGCTCACACCCGCCACCAGCCCGCCCTGGAGGAACGAGCGCCGGGATATTTCACGGTTGGACATGGATCATCCTCTGGGCGGTTATAGGTCCGCCCTTGTGGTTATCTACTGGGGATCTCGAGTCGTGCAGAAGCTCTTTCTGGCGAAGCAAAGAGCTGTGTTGACAGTGCAAAGCTGACCGAAAGGTTAACTTTAAAGGTTTCTGCGCCCACAGCAAACAACCAGTTACAAAAACCTGACTAAATAATCAAAAAAATCAATGCGACGTGGCACCGCAGTAGGCTTGCAGAGATTCTTGTAGGAGCTGTCGAGTGAAACGAGGCTGCGATCTTTTGATCTGGATTTTTTAAGAGCAAGATCAAAAGATCGCAGCGTGCCGCAGCTCCTACGGGACGATTTGCGCAGGAGTTCGAGAGGGGAATAACCAAATTTCAGACACAAAAAACCCCGGTCTTTCGACCAGGGTCTTTGCTATCGATCCGATTCAGCCTATGACTGGTTTCGGCGCTTCAAGGCGTTCAGTGGTCCTTGAAACTGATATGGCGCAGCGGACGGGACTCGAACCCGCGACCCCCGGCGTGACAGGCCGGTA
>NZ_RCNZ01000009.1:0-7663 GCF_004307525.1 Pseudomonas sp. Sample_21
CACACCATAAGCCAGCTCTCGAGCTGGCTTATGCGTATTCAAGACATAACTATTTGGGAGCGACTGCAGAGCATGTTCCGTAATTCTTATATTCAGCAGAACTCTGATATCCAGGCCGCTGGCGGCCTGGTCCCGATGGTTGTCGAGCAGTCCGCTCGTGGCGAACGCGCCTACGACATCTACTCGCGCCTGCTCAAGGAGCGAGTGATCTTTCTGGTGGGCCCGGTAGAGGACTACATGGCCAACCTGATCTGTGCGCAACTGCTGTTCCTTGAAGCGGAAAACCCGGACAAGGACATCCATCTGTACATCAACTCGCCGGGCGGTTCGGTGACTGCCGGCATGTCGATCTACGACACCATGCAGTTCATCAAGCCGAACGTATCGACCACCTGCATCGGTCAGGCCTGCAGCATGGGTGCATTCCTGCTCACCGCAGGTGCACCGGGCAAGCGTTTCTGCCTGCCGAACTCGCGCGTGATGATTCACCAGCCACTGGGCGGTTTCCAGGGCCAGGCGTCGGACATCGAAATCCACGCCAAGGAAATCCTCTTCATCCGCGAGCGTCTGAACATGCTGATGGCCAAGCACAGCGGCCGTACTCTGGAAGAAATCGAGCGCGATACCAATCGCGACAACTTCATGAGTGCCGAAGCTGCGAAGGAATACGGCCTGATCGACGAAGTGATCAACCAGCGTCCAGCTTAATATAAGCAGCGCAAAACAGGCCTGATCGGCACGTCCGATCAGCGGCGGGCTTGAAAAAGCCCGCAATAGCCTTCATCTTGTGTTGCAAGCCTATCGGATTTGGATCGAACGAATGACTGACACCCGCAACGGCGAGGACAACGGCAAGCTGCTCTATTGCTCCTTCTGTGGCAAAAGCCAGCATGAAGTGCGCAAATTGATTGCCGGCCCCTCGGTCTTTATCTGCGACGAGTGCGTCGACCTGTGCAATGACATCATCCGCGAGGAGGTGCAGGAAGCACAGGCCGAAAGCAGCGCGCATAAATTGCCTTCGCCTAAAGAAATCAGCGGCATCCTTGACCAGTACGTCATTGGTCAGGAGCGTGCGAAAAAGGTTTTGGCCGTAGCGGTGTACAACCACTACAAGCGCCTGAACCAGCGTGACAAAAAGGCTGACGACGTCGAACTCGGCAAGAGCAACATCCTGCTGATCGGCCCGACAGGCTCCGGTAAAACCCTGCTGGCCGAAACACTGGCCCGCTTGCTGAACGTTCCGTTCACGATCGCTGACGCAACCACCCTCACCGAGGCAGGTTACGTGGGTGAAGATGTCGAGAACATCATTCAGAAGCTGCTGCAGAAGTGCGATTACGACGTAGAGAAAGCCCAGATGGGCATTGTCTACATCGATGAAATCGACAAGATTTCCCGCAAGTCCGACAACCCGTCGATCACCCGTGATGTTTCCGGTGAAGGCGTGCAGCAGGCCTTGCTCAAGTTGATCGAAGGCACGGTCGCTTCGGTACCGCCGCAAGGTGGCCGCAAGCATCCGCAGCAGGAATTCCTGCAGGTCGACACCCGTAACATCCTGTTCATCTGCGGTGGTGCGTTCTCCGGCCTGGAAAAGGTCATTCAGAACCGTTCCACCAAAGGCGGCATCGGCTTCAACGCCGAAGTGCGCAGCAAGGAAGAGGGCAAGAAGGTTGGTGAATCCCTGCGTGAAGTCGAGCCTGACGATCTGGTCAAGTTCGGTCTGATCCCGGAATTCGTCGGTCGTCTGCCGGTCCTGGCGACACTGGACGAGCTCGACGAGGCTGCGCTGATGCAAATCCTCACCGAGCCAAAAAATGCTCTGACCAAACAGTATGCCAAGCTGTTCGAGATGGAAGGCGTGGATCTGGAATTCCGCTCCGACGCGCTGAAATCGGTCGCCAAGCGTGCCCTGGAACGTAAAACCGGTGCCCGTGGCCTGCGTTCGATTCTCGAAGGTGTATTGCTCGACACGATGTATGAGATCCCCTCGCAGTCCGAGGTGAGCAAAGTCGTGATCGATGAAAGCGTGATCGAAGGCAAGTCCAAGCCACTGTATATCTACGAAAACAGTGAGCCGACGGCCAAGGCAGCGCCGGACGCGTAAGCGTTCACAGCGCCGCAACAAAGAAGGGGCCTTCGGGCCTCTTTTTTTTTAAGTCGTTTTTTACCTCCGCTTTGCGCTTGTTTTTTTTCGAGGCAGCCCCCATCTTGGTTTTAAGCTTAATTCCATCTGATTACGGCCATACGGCCGCCGTAGAGGCGAAATCATGAAGACAACCATCGAATTGCCTCTCCTGCCATTGCGTGATGTCGTGGTTTATCCGCACATGGTTATCCCGCTGTTCGTGGGGCGCGAGAAATCCATCGAAGCCCTCGAGGCAGCGATGACGGGTGACAAGCAGATTCTGCTGCTGGCCCAGCGAAACCCGGCTGACGATGATCCCGGTGAAGACGCTCTCTATCGCGTAGGTACAATTGCCACGGTTCTGCAACTGCTGAAGCTGCCTGACGGCACCGTCAAGGTTCTGGTCGAAGGCGAGCAGCGTGGTACTGTCGAGCGCTTCAGCGAAGTCGATGGCCACTGCCGCGCCGAAGTGTCTCTGATCGAAGAAGTCGACGCCGCCGAGCGCGAGTCGGAAGTCTTCGTGCGCACACTGCTGTCGCAGTTCGAACAATACGTCCAGCTGGGCAAGAAGGTTCCGGCTGAAGTCCTGTCGTCGCTCAACAGCATCGATGAGCCGGGTCGTCTGGTCGACACCATGGCCGCGCACATGGCGCTGAAAATCGAGCAGAAGCAGGAAATCCTCGAGATCATCGATCTGTCGGCCCGTGTCGAACACGTGCTGGCGCTGCTGGATGCCGAAATCGACCTGCTGCAGGTTGAAAAACGCATTCGCGGTCGCGTCAAAAAGCAAATGGAGCGCAGTCAGCGCGAGTACTACCTGAATGAGCAGATGAAGGCCATTCAGAAAGAACTCGGTGACGGCGACGAAGGCCACAACGAAATCGAAGAGCTGAAAAAGCGCATCGATGCTGCCGGCCTGCCGAAAGACGCGCTGGCAAAGGCGACTGCCGAGCTGAACAAGCTCAAGCAGATGTCGCCGATGTCGGCTGAAGCCACCGTGGTGCGTTCCTACATCGACTGGCTGGTGCAGGTGCCGTGGAAGGCGCAGAGCAAAGTACGCCTCGACCTGGCCCGTGCAGAAGACATTCTCGACGCCGATCACTACGGCCTCGAAGAGGTCAAGGAGCGCATCCTTGAATACCTCGCCGTGCAGAAGCGCGTGAAGAAAATCCGTGGCCCGGTGTTGTGCCTGGTCGGTCCACCAGGCGTGGGTAAAACCTCGCTGGCGGAATCGATTGCCCATGCCACCAACCGTAAATTCGTACGTATGGCCTTGGGCGGCGTGCGTGACGAAGCGGAAATTCGTGGTCACCGCCGGACCTACATCGGTTCGATGCCGGGAAGATTGATTCAAAAGATGACAAAAGTGGGCGTACGCAACCCGCTGTTCCTGCTCGATGAAATCGACAAGATGGGCAGCGACATGCGTGGCGACCCGGCGTCGGCGTTGCTGGAAGTGCTTGATCCCGAGCAAAACCACAACTTCAACGATCACTATCTGGAAGTCGATTACGACCTCTCTGATGTGATGTTCCTGTGCACCTCGAACTCGATGAACATCCCGCCAGCGCTGCTGGACCGGATGGAAGTCATCCGTCTGCCGGGTTACACCGAAGACGAGAAGATCAACATCGCCGTGAAATACCTCTCGCCGAAACAGATCGCCGCCAATGGTCTGAAGAAGGGCGAGCTGGAGTTCGACGAGGAAGCCATCCGCGACATCATCCGTTATTACACCCGTGAAGCGGGCGTGCGGGGCCTCGAGCGGCAGATCGCCAAGGTCTGCCGCAAGGCAGTGAAAGAGCATGCGCTGGAAAAACGCTTCTCGGTAAAAGTGACAGCTGATCTGCTCGAGCATTTCCTCGGCGTGCGCAAGTTCCGCTACGGCCTGGCCGAGCAGCAGGATCAGGTGGGGCAGGTGACTGGCCTGGCGTGGACTCAGGTTGGCGGCGAATTGCTGACCATCGAAGCCGCAGTGATTCCGGGTAAAGGGCAACTGATCAAGACCGGTTCGCTCGGTGATGTGATGGTCGAATCGATCACTGCCGCACAGACCGTTGTGCGCAGCCGCGCCAAGAGCCTGGGCATCCCGCTGGACTTCCACGAGAAGCGCGACACCCATATTCACATGCCGGAAGGTGCTACGCCGAAAGACGGCCCTAGCGCTGGCGTGGGCATGTGCACCGCGCTGGTCTCGGCATTGACCGGCATTCCGGTGCGCGCCGATGTCGCCATGACCGGTGAGATCACTTTGCGTGGTCAGGTGTTGGCAATTGGCGGTTTGAAAGAAAAACTGCTGGCGGCACATCGCGGCGGAATCAAGATTGTGATTATTCCGGAAGAAAACGTCCGCGATCTGAAGGAGATTCCTGACAATATCAAGCAGGATCTGCAGATCAAACCGGTTAAATGGATTGACGAGGTCCTGCAAATTGCGCTGCAATACGCGCCGGAGCCCTTGCCGGATGTGGCTCCGGAGATAGTTGCCAAGGACGAAAAACGCGAGTCTGATGCCAAGGAAAGAATTAGCACGCATTAATACGTTTTAGCCTGGGGGGCTTTCCTTGACAGCATTTTAGAGCCCTTGTTATAAAGCGGCTCTTAAGTGTCTGTAGGCCATTCAGCACTCGTTTTTGCTTTCACCAAAAAACTTAGAAACATCTCAAAATAGATATAAGGGGACTTAGAGTGAACAAGTCGGAACTGATTGATGCTATCGCTGCATCCGCTGATATCCCGAAAGCTGCTGCTGGCCGTGCGCTGGACGCTGTAATCGAATCCGTCACTGGCGCTCTGAAGGCTGGCGACTCCGTTGTTCTGGTTGGTTTCGGTACTTTCTCCGTGACTGACCGTCCGGCTCGTACCGGTCGCAACCCGCAAACCGGCAAGTCTCTGGAAATCCCGGCTGCCAAGAAGCCAGGTTTCAAAGCCGGTAAAGCGCTGAAAGAAGCTGTTAACTGAGTTTCCAGGTTTTTACCCATCCGGGTCGGGGTCAAGCCTGACTTGGCAGCGGAGCGGTAGAGCAGGTGGCTGAAAGAGCCACCTGTAACGCCGGGATCGAGGGTTCGAGCCCTGTCCGCTCCGCCAGTTACGAGAAGGCGCATCCTCGGATGCGCCTTTCTTCTATCCGGATTCTACCCACGCTCCACGGTTGCCTAAATTGAAGTTCAACCGTTTCTGGGGGACGCATGCTGCAGAATATCAGGGACAATTCACAAGGCTGGATTGCCAAGACCATTATCGGGGTCATCGTTGCACTGATGGCCCTGACCGGTTTCGATGCCATTTTCCAGGCCACGACTCACAAGAACGAGGCGGCCAAGGTCAACGGTGACGAAATCAGCCAGAACGAGCTGAGCCAGGCCGTTGATATGCAACGCCGTCAGCTGATGCAACAGCTGGGCAAGGACTTCGATGCTTCCTTGCTCGACGAAAAGATGCTGCGCGAATCGGCGCTCAAAGGCCTGATCGACCGCAAGTTGCTGCTGCAAGGCGCCGAACAGGCGAAGTTCTCGTTCTCCGAAGCCGCGCTGGATCAAGTGATCCTGCAGACGCCTGAATTCCAGGTCGATGGCAAGTTCAGCTCCGAGCGTTTCGACCAGGTGATCCGTCAACTGGGCTACAGCCGCATGCAGTTCCGCCAGATGCTGGCTCAGGAAATGCTCATCGGCCAATTGCGCGCTGGCGTTGCCGGCAGCGGTTTCGTCACCGACGCCGAAGTGCTGGCATTCGCCCGTCTGGAAAAACAGACCCGTGATTTCGCCACTCTGAACGTCAAGGCCGACCCGGCTGCGGTCAAGCTGACCGATGACGAGGTCAAGGCTTACTACGACGAACACGCCAAGGAATTCATGACGCCGGATCAGGTGATCATCGATTACGTCGAGCTGAAGAAGTCGTCGTTCTTTGATCAGGTTGCGGTCAAGGATGAAGACCTTGAGGCGGCGTACCAGAAAGAGATCGCCAACCTGGCGGAACAGCGTCGTGCCGCGCACATCCTCATCGAAGTGAACGACAAGACTACCGAAGCGCAGGCTAAGGCGAAGATCGACGAAGTCCAGGCGCGTCTGGCCAAGGGCGAGAAGTTCGAAGCGCTGGCCAAAGAGTTCTCGCAGGACCCGGGTTCCGCCAACAATGGCGGTGACCTTGGTTATGCCGGTCCTGGCGTTTACGATCCAGCTTTTGAAAAAGCGCTGTACTCCTTGTCGAAAGACCAGGTGTCCGAGCCGATTCGTACCGACTTCGGTTATCACCTGATCAAGCTGTTGGGCGTGGAAGCGCCTGAAGTGCCGACCCTGGCCAGCCTGAAAGACAAGCTGACCCGCGAGCTGAAAGCCGCTCAGGTCGAGCAGCGTTTCGTTGAGGCGACCAAGCAACTGGAAGACTCGGCGTTCGAAGCCTCTGACTTGGCGCAGCCAGCAGCGGATCTGAAACTGACCGTGCACACTTCCAAACCGTTCGGCCGTGAAGGTGGCGAAGGTGTTGCAGCCAACCGTGCCGTGGTCACTGCCGCTTTCAGTCCGGAAGTGATTGATGAAGGTGCCAACAGCACCGCCATCGAGCTGGACCCGGAAACCGTGATCGTGCTGCGTTCCAAGGAGCACCTGAAGCCTGCGCAACTGCCGCTGGAAAGTGTGAGCGCGGCGATCCGCACTCAGCTGACCAAGGAGCACGCCAGTGCCGAGGCCAAGACCCGTGCCGAGAAGCTGATCGCTGATCTGCGCGATGGCAAGGCGCCGCTGGACAAGGCCATTGACGGTCAGAACTGGAAGATCACCGAAGCGGCCACCCGTGGTCAGGAAGGGGTTGATCCGGCTGTGCTGCAGGCACTGTTCCGGATGCCGAAGCCGGCTGCCAAGGACAAGCCGACGTTCTCCAGTGTTACGTTGCCGGATGGCAGTCTGATGGTTGTGCGACTCAACGGTGTTAACGAAGCTGCCGCGCCTACTGATGAAGAGAAGGCGCAATATCGTCGCTTCCTGGCTTCCCGTGAAGGGCAGCAGGACTTTGCGGCGTATCGCAAGCAGTTGGAAGCTGAGGCGGAGATCGAGCGGTTCTGATCTTTTGACTGACGTTTGAAGGAGCCCCGGCCTGGTTGGTCGGGGCTTTTTTGTTTTTGGTGGCTTGGCGGCCTTTGGGCCGGCCATGCTCTGGGTGGTTTGGGTGAATATCCGTTGCTGCGGGGTTGCTGATTACGGTTCCGCCCTTACGGCGGGTCACCTTTTCCAAACGCCGAAAAGGTAACCGAAAAGGCTTGCTCCTACGTTCGGCCCTCGCAGGCTCGGGTTCCTTCGCTGCGGGATCGATCCGGGCGCAGCGGCTCCGGTTTGCTTCGCTGCACCTCCTTCCGCTGTGTCTGGCTGCGCCAGACGGTCGCTACGCTCCCACCCCCGGATCAATCCCTCCGCTCAGCCTTCCGACGTCGCCGGTGGATCAAGATCAAAAAGCACTCGAGCTTGCGCTCATTGTTGAGTGGGGCGGCTTTGCCGCGGGCAGCTGCGCTGCTTTGCTTTTCTGTGGGAGCGAGCCTGCTCGCGA
>NZ_RCNZ01000019.1:0-1432 GCF_004307525.1 Pseudomonas sp. Sample_21
GGGCGGGGGAAGTTGGCTACTGTCAGATCTGACAGTGGAGGGTGGTTTTGCGACGGATGGTAGGTCGCTGCGGATGCAGGTCGTGTGGGAGCGAGCCTGCTCGCGAATGCGGTTATTCAGTCGATATTTCAGTGATTGATACTCAGTCTTCGCGAGGAGGCTCTTCAAACGTCGCAGGATCTGTGTCCCACTATAAATTCCACCCCTTTTTCTGATAAGGCTTTATCAGCTCCAACGTATGTCATCAAAATAAAGTCCTCCGCCTGCTTCCCCTGTTGTATCTATTTCAAAGTAAGCAACGTAACGCCCCGCGGGCGCATCAAACCCGAATCGCTCGAAATTGTTGCCAATCAGCGGAAGTTTCCTAGCGTCGAATAACTGCTCACTAGCATCAAAAAAATAGATGTTGTTGATTGAATGGGCGTTGTGAAATAAGAACTCTACTTTTTTGGCGGAACCCGGTAAGCCAAATTTTCCGCGTGAGTGTCTTTTAAGGAATAGTATATGATTTCCACTCCTGTTTTCGATAAATGAAAACTCTCTACCCTCCAGAAGAGTAAAAGATAATCCACTTTTGAAATGTGCGGGTGTGTTTATCAAGAATTTTTGAACTGGTTCAGTCTGCCAGTTTTCAAAGCCGGAGACAGCATCAAGCGTCTTGATTGTGTAAATTTTTCTAGGGAAAGTCACTGTTTCCGCTTCCACTTGGCTGCCTGTCAATCCAGCTTTGAACTCCACAATTAAATTACTTCCATTTTTTAGGTTTTTCAGTACTGCAAGAGGAACTGCTTGCGTGTAATAACCTTGGGAGATCCAGGTGGAGTTGGTTTTTCCAGCAGGCGGTTGCCAGAACGTCTGGGTGTATAACGTGTTATCAGTGTTGGTCCCCTCCAGTCGCAGCCATACGTATTGCTCCAGAGCTATGTAAGGGTAACTGTTAACTCGCATGGTAACCTCGCTAGGCTGCTGACTAATGTCCAGCTCAGGTCCCTCGCCCCCATTGGCTGCTTGTATAATGAAAGGCCTGCCCATCGCTGGGTCTTCATTCGCAATTGCCTGCACCGTCAGCGTCGAAGGTAAGGAATTATACGGCTTCCCGTTAATTGCCACGAAGTAACTTACCACTACCGATTTGCCCAGGTTATTAGGCACCACTGTGTTTGGAATCGAAACCTCATGAGGCCCGGCAGTACTCAGGTTGATCGGGGTGGTAGTGTGGCTGCCGCCACCGGCGGTGCCGGACCAAGTTACGCTCAATTGCGCGCCGATGAGCAATGGGTTGGCCGGGATAATCGCTGTAAGCATGTCTTTGGCAGCGAACGGGCTGAGGATGTTGTCGGGCGCTTCTTTGATGGCTGGAGCTTTAAAGTCCAGCATCGCTTCGCCGATGATCTCGGCCTCGGCCGTTCTGGAGTGCCCAATGACGGTGCCT
>NZ_RCNZ01000131.1:0-7441 GCF_004307525.1 Pseudomonas sp. Sample_21
ACGCTTTCCGGCAGGCGCATCCACGACGCGCGGCCGAGCATCACGCTCTCGGCTTCGAGGCCGCCAACGCCGATCGCGATCACACCGAGCGCATCGACGTGCGGCGTGTGGCTGTCGGTGCCGACGCAGGTGTCGGGGAACGCCACGCCTTCGCGCACCTGAATCACCGGGGACATTTTCTCCAGGTTGATCTGGTGCATGATGCCGTTGCCCGGCGGGATCACATCGACGTTTTTGAAGGCCTTTTTGGTCCAGTTGATGAAGTGGAAACGGTCTTCGTTGCGGCGATCTTCGATGGCGCGGTTCTTCTCGAAGGCCTGGGCATCGAAACCGCCCGCCTCGACGGCCAGCGAGTGGTCGACGATCAATTGCGTCGGCACCACCGGGTTGACCTGCGCCGGGTCGCCGCCCTGCAAAGCGATGGCATCGCGCAGGCCAGCGAGGTCGACCAGCGCGGTCTGGCCGAGGATGTCATGGCAGACCACCCGCGCCGGGAACCACGGGAAATCGAGATCGCGCTTGCGCTCGATCAGTTGCTTGAGGGAATCGGTGAGCGTGGCCGGGTCGCAGCGACGCACGAGGTTTTCCGCCAGCACGCGGGAGGTGTACGGCAGGGTGTCGTAGCTGCCGGGTGCAATCGCCTCGATCGCCGCGCGGGTGTCGAAGTAATCCAGCGGCGTGCCGGGCAGGTTCTTGCGGAATTCTGTGTTCATCGGGTCAGGACTCGGGTCACGGTAATTTCAAAGGGTGAGGCCAGACACCTGAGTTGCACACCGTCCACTGTGGGAGCGAGCCTGCTCGCGAAAGCGATAGATCAGTCGACATCCTTGTTGGATGCCAGTCCGTCTTCGCGAGCAGGCTCGCTCCCACAGGGTCTAGCGGGGTTCTCTGGTTCCGGGTCAGCTCACCATTCAGCGACGTTCGATTGGCACGAACTTGCGCTGTTCGACGCCGGTGTATTCGGCGCTCGGGCGGATGATGCGGTTGTTGGCGCGTTGTTCGAACACGTGCGCGGCCCAGCCGGTCAGGCGCGAGCAGACGAAGATCGGCGTGAACAGCTTGGTCGGGATACCCATGAAGTGGTACGCCGAGGCATGGTAGAAGTCGGCATTCGGGAACAGTTTCTTCTGCTCCCACATGGTCTTGTCGATGGCTTCCGAGACTGGGAACAACACCTTGTCACCGACCTCGTCCGCGAGTTTTTTCGCCCAGCCCTTGATAACCTCGTTGCGCGGGTCGCTGTCCTTATAGATCGCGTGGCCGAAGCCCATGATCTTGTCCTTGCGCTCGAGCATGCCGAGGGTGCCTTTGATCGCCTCTTCCGGCGACGAGAAGCGCTCGATCATTTCCATCGCCGCTTCGTTGGCGCCACCGTGCAACGGGCCACGCAGCGAACCGATCGCCGCCGTCACGCACGAGTACAGATCCGACAAAGTCGAGGCGCAAACGCGTGCGGTGAAGGTTGAGGCATTGAATTCGTGTTCGGCGTAGAGGATCAGCGACACGTTCATCACGTTGACGTGCAATTCACTCGGTTTCTTGCCGTGCAGCAGGTGCAGGAAGTGGCCGCCGATGGTTGGCTCGTCGCTGACGCAGTCGATGCGCTTGCCGTCGTGGCTGAAGCGATACCAGTAGCACATGATCGCCGGGAACGCGGCGAGCAGACGGTCGGTCTTGTCGCGCTGTTCGGAGAAGTCTTTCTCCGGTTCGATGTTGCCGAGGAATGAGCAACCGGTGCGCATGACGTCCATCGGGTGGGCGTCGGCGGGAATTCGTTCGAGCACTTCTTTCAAAGCTTGCGGCAGGTCGCGCAGCTTGCTCAGTTTGCTTTGATAGTCGGCCAGTTGCGCTGTTGTCGGCAGTTCGCCATACAGCAGCAGATAGGCGACTTCTTCAAATTGCGCGTCGGCGGCCAGCTCACGCACGTCGTAGCCGCGATAGGTCAGCCCGGCTCCGGCCTGGCCCACGGTGGACAGTGCGGTTTGCCCGGCTACCTGGCCACGGAGCCCGGCGCCACTGAGTACTTTTGCTTCGGCCATTGTGTTCTCCAATCTTATTGAATTTGTATGGGGAAACTTGTGGGAGCGAGCCTGCTCGCGAAAGCGCTGGATCAGTCGACATCAATGTTGGATGTCAGTCCGTCTTCGTCGGAACGCCGCCCGGAGCCGGCTCGCTCCCACAGGGTTTTGTTCAGCCTTTCTTCTGTGCAAACAACGCATCGAGCTTCTGCTCGAACGTGTGGTAATCGATACGATCATAGAGCTCCATGCGAGTCTGCATGGTGTCGATGACATTCTGTTGCGTGCCATCGCGGCGGATCGCCGTGTAGACGTTTTCCGCTGCCTTGTTCATCGCGCGGAACGCCGACAGCGGGTAAAGCACCAGCGAGACGTCAGCGCCGGCCAGTTGTTCGGTGGTGTACAGCGGCGTTGCGCCGAACTCGGTGATGTTGGCCAGGATCGGTGCTTTCACACGATTGGCGAACAGCTTGTACATGTCCAGTTCGGTAATCGCTTCCGGGAAGATCATGTCGGCGCCGGCTTCGATGCACGCTGCCGCGCGATCAAGTGCCGATTCCAGACCCTCCACTGCCAGTGCGTCGGTACGCGCCATGATCACGAAGCTGTCGTCGGTACGGGCATCGACGGCGGCTTTGATGCGATCGACCATTTCCTGCTGGCTGACAATTTCTTTATTCGGGCGATGGCCGCAGCGCTTGGCGCCAACCTGGTCCTCGATGTGAATCGCCGCCGCGCCGAACTTGATCATCGACTTGACCGTGCGCGCGACGTTGAAGGCCGACGAGCCAAAACCGGTGTCAACATCCACCAGCAGCGGCAGGTCGCAAACGTCGGTGATCCGCCGCACGTCGGTGAGCACGTCGTCCAGCCCGGTGATGCCCAGGTCCGGCACGCCCAGCGAGCCTGCGGCCACGCCGCCGCCGGACAGGTAGATCGCCTTGAAACCGGCGCGCTTGGCCAGCAGCGCGTGGTTGGCGTTGATCGCGCCGACCACTTGCAAAGGATGCTCGCTGGCGACCGCATCGCGGAAGCGCTGGCCCGGCGTGTTCAGGTTGGAAGTCATGCATCACCTCGTTCAGTGGCTGTCTTGTTGTGGGCGCCGTCCTCGTAGTGACGGGCGATGTTGCGTTTCGAGGCGCCGATGTGGCGGCGCATCAACAATTCCGCGAGCTCGCCGTCACGGTCGGCGATGGCATCGAGAATGCGGTGGTGTTCGGCGAAGGCCTGGTGCGGGCGGTTCGGCGTGGTGGAAAACTGGATGCGGTACATGCGCACCAGTTGATACAGCTCGCCGCAGAGCATCTGCGTCAGCGTGCGATTGCCGCTGCCCTGGATGATCCGGTAATGAAAGTCGAAATCGCCTTCCTGCTGGTAATAACCGACGCCGGCCTGAAACGCCGCATCGCGCTCGTGGGTTTCCAGGACCCGGCGCAGTTCGTCGATTTCCTCGACGCTCATGCGCTCGGCAGCGAGGCGGCAGGCCATGCCTTCGAGGGATTCACGGATTTCGTAGAGTTCGATCAATTCGGCATGGCTGAGCGAGACCACCCGCGCACCGACGTGCGGCACACGCACCAGCAAGCGCTGGCCTTCCAGACGATGGATCGCCTCACGCAGCGGCCCCCGACTGATGCCATAAGTACGCGCCAGTTCCGGCTCGGAGATCTTGCTGCCCGGGGCGATTTCGCCTTTGACGATAGCCGCCTGAATGCGCCGGAAGACGTTTTCCGACAGCGTCTCGGAATCGTCGCCGCTGATGACTGGGGGATCGAGTTGATCCAGCATGATTGTCGACACCTTTAAATCCAATGCGGCAAAAACTAGCCAATAAGACCGCATCAGTCAAAGGATAAATAGGTATTGTCGACAATCGTCTAATAACCGCAGCCAATCGATCATCTATTAATGTTGGAGCGAGCTTGCTCGCGAAGGCGGCACATCAGCCGGCTTCTACATCGAATGACACAGCGCTTTCGCGAGCAGGCTCGCTCCCACAAGAGTGGCATCCCTTGCAGCTCATGGGTCGGCGCAAGCGCTGGCGCCATAAAACCACCGTGCTAGAATGCCGCCCGCATTTGCGGGTCTTTAGTACGGCTTGCCATAAAAAGCTGCCAGGCACACGCGGGGGCTTGCGCACGGTTGCGCGGGCACCTGAACCGATAACGGAACGCTGCGCACCAGGATTTATGAGACTCAAGCCTTTCCCCACCTTTTTTGCTCTGTTTTGCCTGCCGGGCCTCGCCGCCGCGGGGGAAAAAACCGTGTACGGCCTCAACGAATACGCTTCGCTTGACGGCATCAATCTCGAAGTTGCGGCCAAACTCGACACCGGGGCGAAAACCGCCTCGCTGAGCGCCCGCGACATCAAACGTTTCAAACGCAACGGTGAGTCCTGGGTACGTTTCTACCTGGCCATCGACACCGCGCATTCACACCCCATCGAACGGCCGCTGGCTCGCGTCAGCAAGATCAAGCGCCGCGCCGGCGACTACGATCCGGAAGAAGGCAAGCAGTACACCGCCCGTCCGGTGATCGAGCTGGATATCTGCATGGGTTCGGCATTGCGCAGCATCGAAGTGAACCTCACCGACCGAAGTGCGTTCCAATACCCGCTTTTGATCGGCTCCGAGGCGCTGAAACGCTTCGACGCGCTGGTCGACCCCAGTCTTAAATACGCTGCCGGCAAACCTGCCTGCACCATCGCCGCTCACACCGCCGAGTAATTTCCATGCGTTCTCTAACCTTCCACCTGAAAATCCTGATCGCCGTGCTGGTGCTGCTGGGCGTTTCGGTTACGGCCTATCAGATTTTCGTGCTCGGCATCCCGGTGACCGAAGACGCCACCGACGACCTGTGGAACATCGACGCCAAGGTCGAGTTCGTCGCCAGCACCAAGGATCCGGTGAAGATCCAGATGTTCGTGCCGCCGCTGAGCCGCGATTACGTCAGTCTCAACGAAAGCTTCATCTCCAATAACTACGGCGTAGCGGTGAACCGCATCGACGGCAACCGCAAGGTGACCTGGTCGGCCCGTCGCGCCAAGGGCAACCAGACCTTGTATTACCGTCTGGTGCTGACCAAGCGCTACACCGCGGAAAAATCCAAGGTCAAAGGCCCGACCTTCCGTGACAGCATGGTCATCGAAGGCCCGGAAAAAATCGCCGCCGAAGCCCTGCTCGCGCCGATCCGCCAACACTCGGCCGACGTCGAAACCTTTATTGGCGAGGCGATCAAGCGCGTCAACAACGTGAATGACGACAACGTCAAGTTGCTGCTGGCCGGCGATCCGTCGACCTCGCACAAAGCCAAGATCGTCGAACTGCTGCTGTCGATTGCCCACGTCCCGGTAGAAAAAGTCCACACCATCCGCCTTGTCGCCGATCAGCCCCAGACACCCGAACTGTGGCTGCGCAGCTTCAACGGCAACGACTGGCTGTACTTCAACCCGGAAACCGGTGAGCAAGGCCTGCCAACCGACCGCCTGCTGTGGTGGACCGGTGACGAAAACCTGATCACCGTCGACGGCGGCAAGAAAGCCAACGTGACTTTCAGCCTGAACAACAGCGAGATGAACGCGATTCGTCTGGCCAAGCTGACCGACGAAAACACTGACGCCAACTTCCTCGATTACTCGCTGTACGGCTTGCCGCTGCAGACCCAGCAGACCTTCATGATCATGGTGATGATCCCGATCGGCGTACTGGTAATCCTGATCCTGCGCAACCTCGTCGGCCTGCAGACCCTGGGCACATTCACCCCGGTGCTGATCGCGCTGGCCTTCCGCGAAACGCAGCTGGGCTTCGGCATTCTGCTGTTCACGGTGATCACCGCGCTGGGCCTGTCGCTGCGCTCGTATCTCGAACATCTGAAACTGCAAATGCTGCCGCGCCTGTCGGTGGTGCTGACCTTCGTTGTGGTGTTGATTGCGGCGATCAGTCTGTTCAGCCACAAGCTGGGGCTTGAGCGTGGCTTGTCGGTGGCGCTGTTCCCGATGGTGATTCTGACCATG
The DNA here is from genome assembly GCF_004307525.1 of Pseudomonas sp. Sample_21. Taxonomy (NCBI): domain Bacteria; kingdom Pseudomonadati; phylum Pseudomonadota; class Gammaproteobacteria; order Pseudomonadales; family Pseudomonadaceae; genus Pseudomonas; species Pseudomonas sp. Sample_21. Next base: position 6,031 of record NZ_RCNZ01000131.1, read on the forward strand.
ACCATCGAACGTCTGTCGATCACCTGGGAAGAACGCGGCGCCAACCATGCGCTGAAAGTCGCCATCGGCACGCTGTTCGCCGCCTCCCTGGCGCACCTGATCATGACCGTGCCGGAGCTGGTGTACTTCGTGTTTACCTTCCCGGCGATCCTGCTGATTCTGGTCGGTTTCATGCTGGCGATGGGTCGCTATCGCGGCTACCGCCTGACCGAACTGGTACGTTTCAAGGCCTTCCTGAAGAAGGCTGACGCCTGATGTTCGGTTTCTGGAAGACCTGGAAGGCCCTCGAGGCGCGCGGCATCATGGGCATCAACCGCCGAAACGCGGACTACGTGCTCAAGTACAACAAGCGCAGCCTGTACCCGATCGTCGATGACAAGATCCTCACCAAGGAACGCGCCATCGCCGCCGGCATCCACGTGCCGGAGCTGTACGGGGTGATCTCCACCGAGAAGGAAATCGACAAGCTCGACGAGATCATCGGCGGGCGCAGCGACTTCGTGATCAAACCGGCGCAGGGCGCGGGTGGCGACGGCATCATCGTCATCGCTGACCGCTTCGAAGGCCGTTATCGCACGGTGTCGGGCAAGATCCTCGCCCACGAAGAGCTGGAGCATCACATCTCCAGCATCCTCACCGGCCTGTACTCGCTGGGCGGCCACCGCGACCGCGCACTGATCGAATACCGTGTGACCCCGGACCAGATCTTCAAGAGCATCAGCTACGAAGGCGTGCCGGACATCCGCATCATCGTGCTGATGGGTTACCCGGTGATGGCGATGTTGCGTCTGCCGACCCGCCAGTCCGGCGGCAAGGCCAACCTGCACCAGGGCGCCATTGGCGTTGGTGTGGATCTGGCCACCGGTTTGACCCTGCGCGGCACCTGGCTGAACAACATCATCACCAAACACCCCGACACCACCAACGCGGTGGACGGCGTGCAACTGCCCTACTGGGACGGTTTCATGAAACTCGCCGCCGGCTGCTATGAGCTGTGCGGGCTGGGTTATATCGGTGTGGACATGGTGCTCGATCAGGAAAAGGGTCCGTTGATTCTCGAACTGAATGCGCGGCCGGGGCTGAACATTCAGATCGCCAACGATTGCGGCCTGACCTTGCGCACTCACGCGGTTGAAGCGCGGCTGGAAGAGCTGAAGGCGCGGGGCGTTAAGGAATCGGTAGAAGAGCGGGTGGCGTTTACCCAGGAGATGTTTGGGCATATTCCTGCGGTCGAGGGCTAAAAGCTGAAAAGCCCCTCACCCTAGCCCTCTCCCGGAGGGAGAGGGGACTGACCGTGGTGGATGCGAGAGCTGCGCCGACCTGAAATACCCGGTCGAACTCCGGCCTTGAAAAGCATGAAGATCGGCTCCCTTTCCCCCTCGCCCCCTTGGGGGAGAGGGCTGGGGTGAGG
>NZ_RCNZ01000055.1:0-7411 GCF_004307525.1 Pseudomonas sp. Sample_21
TGTTGGCGATGTAGTCGACCTTCTGCGTGCGCAGGTCGTGCAGCACCACCTCGGCGTGGGGGAAGAACAGCGTGGCAATGGCGTCGGCGATGGCGCGGAAGTTATCCAGCGCCGGGTCGAATTCGGGGGCAGTCATGACAGTGGAGCTCCAGGCAGCGTCAGCGCCCCTTGTGCCGGGGCGCTGCGAGTGTGCCGCAATCTTTTGGACGAGTCGATGCGATCAAGCCAGTCGGGCCGGGGAGAGCATGGCGCTGTCCAGACCGAATTGATGCAGGTGCTCGGGAAGCGGCTCGTCGCGCACCAGCGCCGCACTGGCCTGCCCCATCGCCGGCGACGTCTGAATGCCGTAACCGCCCTGCGCGGCGACCCAGAACAGCCCTGGCACCTGCGAATCAAAGCCGCTGAGCAAATCACCGTCGGCAACGAAACTGCGCAGACCGGCCCAGGTGCGGGTCGGACGGCGGATGGTCAGCGTGGTGGCCTCTTCGATCTGATAAATGCCCATGGCGATGTCGAGTTCTTCCGGCTGCACATCGTGCGGTTCGACCGGATCGGCGTTGGCCGGCGAGCCGAGGAACATGCCGGCGTCGGGCTTCATGTAGAAGGATTCGTCGAGGCTGACCAGCATTGGCCAATGATGAGTGTCCACGCCTTCTGGGCCGGCAAAGATAAATGCGGCGCGGCGTTTCGCTTGCAGCCCCAGCGGCTGCGCGCCGGCCAGCGCGCCGATCCGGTCGGCCCAGGCGCCGGCGGCGTTGATGATCACCGGTGCGCTGAACGTCTCGCCATTGGTCTGCACGATCCACACGCCATCGGCATCGCGGCTCAAGCCGAGCACTTCGCAATCGGTGCGCACTTCGCCGTGGTTGCGCCGGATGCCGCGCAGGTAGCCTTGATGCAGCGCGTCGGTGTCGATGTCGCAGGCCGATGGGTCGTAGATCGCGCCGTGGACTTTTTCCCGGCGCAGGATCGGCAGACGCGCGCAGGCTTCGTCGGCGCTGAGCAGTTGCATCTGCGGCACGGTGGCTTTGGCGCTGAGGTATTGATTGTTCAGTTCGGCGGGATCACCGATGAAGTCGACGGTCATTTCGCCGCGCGGGGTCAGCAGTGGGTGCTCGCAAAAACCGCTCGGAGGACTGTCGAGAAACGCGCGGCTCGCCTGAGTCAGTGCGCGGACCTGTGCGGTGCCGTAGGCGGCGGTGTACAGCGCGGCGGAGCGACCGGTGGAGTGATAGCCGGGATGGGTTTCACGCTCGAGCACGATCACTTTGCCGTGCGGCGCCAGCCAGAACCCGGTAGAAGCGCCGGCAATCCCGCCGCCGATGATGATGAAATCTGCGTGGTTCATGTAGGTCTCCAGTGGGTACGCAATATCAAGGCGTTCGCTAGTCCCTTGTGGGAGCGAGCCTGCTCGCGAAAGCGGTGTATCAGTCGACATCTTCGGTGAATGTCAGACCGCATTCGCGAGCAGGCTCGCTTCCACAGGGATTTTTGGCGTTAGTGGGTTAAGTGATAAACCGCATTGGCGAGGGCAATGTCTTCCAGGCCCAGACCGATCGAACGGAAAAACACATGCCGCTGGTAATCCGGGCGCTGCACTTTTTCGCTGAGCAAGTCGGCGAGGTCGCCAACAATCGAATCCTTGCTCCAGCCATGCTGTTCGGCGGCAATCAGCATCTCACCTGCCGAACCCGGCGTGGTCAGACGATAGTCGCAGAACACCTGCATGTCGTTGAGGCTTTGCGGCGGTACTTCATGGGCGCGCGGGGCGTTGGTGCTGATCGAGGTGATCAGCGCCGGTTTGTGCAGTTGCGCCGGATCGATCACCGGCCCGGCAGACGAGGTGCAGAGCATGATCACGTCAGCATCGGAGATGGCGGTCTCGCGGCTGTCGGCACTCTTCAGTGACGGCGCGATGGACTTCAACACAGTCTGTGTTTCCGCATCTTCCAGCAGCGATGGCGAATACAGGCTGATGCTCTGCCAGTCGCGCAGCGCCTTGGCGTAATGCAGATGCGCCTGAGCGACCTTGCCGCTGCCGATGATTGCCAGTCGCTGGGCGTCCAACGGGGCGAGGGCGTCGACCGCCACTGCCGTGGTCGCGGCGGTGCGCACGGTGGTCAGTTCGCCGGCATCACAGAGCAGCAGCGGCTGGCCGGTTTTCATCGACATCAACAATGTCCATGCCGTCACCAGCGCACCCTGCTCACGGACGATGTACGGCGAAGTCTTCACTCCGTACACGCCATCCTCGGCCAGCACGCCCAGATAATTGATGAAGTCGCCGGCGCCCTGCGGGAACTCGACCAATTGCTGCGCCGGCTGCACGGCGTTACCGGCCGCCAGATCGCGGAACAGCTTGCGCAGGATTTGCGGAACATCGATACGCGCCAATAGCTCATGGGCCTGGGCTTGATCGATCACATAGGGCGTACTGGACATTTCGCGCTCCGAAACTAAACTTATTTTTCCATTATGGACTTTTAGTTCTGGCGAGCAACCATCGGGCATAAAAAAAGCGCAGTCCGTTGCCGGCTGCGCTTTCTCATATAGCGGGGCTTACTGCGGACGCTTGCGCTCAACCGCACGCAGCAGATGCGTCGGCGGGGTTTCGCAGCTGATCTTGCGACCAAGTTTTTCTTCGATCGACGGCAACTGGTAGGAATCGTCCTCGCCGGCAAAGCTGATCGACACACCGTCAGCGCCTGCGCGACCGGTACGGCCGATGCGGTGCACGTAGTCGTCCGGCACTTCCGGCAGGGTGAAGTTGATCACGTGGCTGATGCCGTCGATGTGGATGCCGCGACCGGCGACATCGGTGGCCACCAGCACGCGAATCTTGCCTTCGCGGAAACCTTCCAGAGTCTTGATGCGCTTGTGCTGCGGTACGTCGCCGGACAGCTGCGCGGCGTTGATGCCGTCACGCACCAGACGCTCTTCGATGCGGCGTACTTCGTCCTTGCGGTTGGCAAACACGATGACCCGCTCCCAACCGTTGTCGTTGACGAGGTTATAGAGCAGTTTGTATTTGTCGGCAGCGGCCACGGCGTAGATGTGCTGCTCGACGTTCTCGTTGGCGACGTTGGTGATTTCGATTTCGACGATGGCCGGGTCGGTGGTCCATTGCTTGGCCAGATTCATCACGTCTTCGGTGAAGGTTGCGGAGAACAGCAAAGTCTGGCGTTCGGACTTCGGCGGGGTCTGGCGAATGATCTGCCGTACCTGCGGGATGAAACCCATGTCGAGCATGCGGTCGGCTTCGTCCAGCACCATCACTTCAACCATGTCCAGGTGCACATCGCCGCGCTGGTTGAAGTCGAGCAAGCGGCCAGGCGTGGCGACGAGGATGTCGCAATGCCGCGCTTCGAGGTGCTTGAGCTGTTTGTCGAAGTCCATGCCGCCGACGAAGGTCATGACGTTGAGGCCGGTGTACTTGGTCAGGTCAGCGGCGTCCTTGGCGATCTGCACCACCAGCTCACGGGTCGGCGCGATGATCAGCGCGCGCGGTTCGCCCATGTAGCGCTCTTTCGGCGGCGGCGTCTGCAGCAACTGGGTGATGATCGAGATCAGGAACGCGGCGGTCTTGCCGGTGCCGGTCTGCGCGCGGCCAATGGCGTCTTTGCCGGCGAGGGTGAAACCCAGCACCTGCGCCTGGATCGGCGTGCAGTACGGAAAGCCCAGGTCCTGGATGGCGTGCATCAGTTCCGGAGCAAGCTTGAAATCGTGAAAGCGGGTTTTGCCTTCCTGCGGCTCGACGACGAAGTCTTCGAGTTTCCACGGAATGACCGGTGCCTTGGGCTTCGGTTCGCGACGTGGCCTGGCCGGTTTCGGCGCTTCGCTGGGTGCAGGCTCTACGGCAATTGGCGCTGGCGCAGCGGGTATTTCTTCTGGCTTCGGTGCGGCTGCGGGAGCGGGGCGGTCGGCCTGCGGGGCATCGGTGCGATGACCGGGGGCGTGCGACGGCGCACTGGGAACTGGCGCGAGCTGCTCAGCCTCGCTTTTACCGAACATCTTCTTGAGTGCTTTGAGCACGGTCATCTCATCAGTTGGTTAAGGAATGTACGCCGGCCAGTGTAATGCAAGAATCGGGCGCGGCGTAGTAGGAGGGATCAATGGGCGGACATTGCTCGCAAATCAGCGCAGGCGTTCGCTCAGCCAGACGCCGACGTCGCGAATCTCTTCAGGTAACACTTCGTGCTCCATTGGGTATTCCTGCCATGTCACGGTGACACCATGCTTCACCAAATGCTCATAGGCAGTGCGCCCCATCGAGTTCTGCACCACGCCATCGAACTGACCGTGCAGACACAGCACCGGAATACGCTGCTGACTGGCGGATAACTCTAGTTCATCGCTGAATGTCGGTGCGTACGTCGACAACGCCAGCACCCCGCCCAGCGGTCCCTGCCATTTAAGGAACGCGGTATGCAATACCACCGCGCCGCCTTGCGAAAACCCGGCAAGGAAAATCCGCGAGGCGTCTATTCCGCTGGCGCGCTGGTTTTTGATCAGCTCGATGATGCGCTCTGCCGAAGCTTCCAGTTCGTCGCGATCGATCGCCCGGGCCGGGCTCATGGCCTTGATGTCGTACCAGCTGGGCATGGCATATCCGCCATTTATCGTCACTGGACGGGTCGGTGCCTGCGGCAGCACAAAGCGCGTGCTCAACAGACTTTCCTGCAACGCCTCGGCCACCGGCAGGAAGTCGTAACGGTCGGCGCCGAGGCCGTGCAGCCAGATCACGCAGGCGTCTGCGGGCTTAACAGGCTGAAGAATCAAGGGCTCGGTCATGTCTGCTCCAAAAATGTGCGGGCGCTCTCATTGAGTGCGTGATTGAAGGGCGCGCCCGGTTGATCCGTTAACAAGATGTCGCAAGGGTACAAGTTTAGCTATTGACGTGTCGCGCAATCACTTTCGCAAGCGGTGTGGTACGGCGTTTGCTATGGAGCTTTGCGTACGAAGCATCCGTTGCGCGGCGGTAACACTATCAGTGTCAGTCGCGCGATGGGATAGCAACGAATCCGGTGATGGATGTTCGCCAATGGCCGCTACGGGCTTAGCGAACGTGAAAGGGCTACAGCCCGTTCGGCCGATTGGTGAGAAGTGAGTGATCCATGATGTGGATTTTCTCCTACTAGACTCATAGCGAAGGTCTTACGTCGGTTGACCCCAAAAAAAGCCAACACGGGTCAACAACGCCTCAAAAGGGTGCGACAGGACTCAAGCTCCGACACAACAAGAGCAAAACTGGAGGTTTGAATGAAGATGTTGAAATCCACTCTGGCGGTCGTGACTGCTGCAGCAGTACTCGGCGTCAGCGGGTTCGCTCAGGCGGGTGCAACCCTGGATGCGGTACAGAAAAAAGGTTTCGTGCAGTGTGGCGTGAGCGACGGTCTGCCGGGCTTCTCGGTACCGGATGCGACCGGCAAGATTCTCGGCATCGATGCTGACGTCTGCCGCGCTGTGGCCGCAGCCGTTTTCGGCGACGCCAACAAGGTCAAGTTCAGCCAGTTGAACGCCAAGGAGCGCTTCACCGCGCTGCAATCCGGCGAGATCGACATCCTGTCGCGCAACACCACCATGACCAGTTCCCGTGACGCGGGCATGGGCCTGAAATTCCCGGGCTTCATCACCTACTACGACGGCATCGGCTTCCTGGTGAACAACAAGCTGGGCGTGAAAAGTGCCAAAGAGCTCGACGGCGCGACCATCTGCATCCAGGCCGGTACCACCACCGAACTGAACGTTTCCGACTACTTCCGTGGCAACGGTCTGAAATACACCCCGATCACCTTCGACACCTCCGATGAAAGCGCCAAGTCGCTGGAATCCGGTCGTTGCGACGTGCTGACCTCCGACAAGTCCCAGCTGTTCGCCCAGCGCAGCAAGCTGGCCTCGCCGAAGGACTACGTGGTGCTGCCGGAAACCATTTCCAAGGAACCATTGGGCCCGGTCGTACGTAACGGCGACGACGAGTGGCTGGCGATCGTGCGTTGGGTCGGCTATGCGCTGCTCAATGCCGAAGAAGCCGGCATCACTTCGAAGAATGTCGAAGCTGAAGCCAAGTCCACCAAGAACCCGGACGTGGCCCGTATGCTCGGCGCTGACGGCGAGTACGGCAAAGACCTGAAACTGCCGAAAGACTGGGTTGTGCAGATCGTCAAGCAAGTCGGCAACTACGGCGAAATCTTCGAGAAAAACCTCGGCAAGAGCACTCCGCTGGAAATCGACCGTGGCCTGAACGCCCTGTGGAACAACGGCGGCATTCAGTACGCACCACCAGTGCGCTAATGGTTCTATCGCCCGGCGGGCCAACCGCCGGGTGATGTTCTTGTTCCATTTCTTCCGGGGCACTTCATGCAAAATTCAATCGGCGCACCAAAGCAGAGGCTCAGCCTCAGCGATCCACGAGTGCGTGCGTGGCTATTCCAGATCATCACCGTTGTGGCGGTGGTCTCGCTTGGCTGGTACCTGTTCGACAATACGCAAACCAACCTTCAGCACCGGGGCATCACCTCCGGCTTCAGCTTTCTGGAGCGCAGTGCCGGATTCGGCATCGCTCAAACCCTGATCGACTACACCGAAGCGGACAGTTACGCGCGGGTGTTTGTCATCGGCCTGCTCAACACCCTGTTGGTGACCTTTATCGGCGTGATCCTGGCGACGATTCTCGGTTTCATCGTTGGCGTGGCGCGGCTGTCGCAGAACTGGATCATCGCCAAACTGGCGACGGTGTATGTGGAAGTATTCCGCAACATTCCGCCGCTGCTGCAGATCCTGTTCTGGTACTTCGCGGTGTTCCTGACCATGCCGGGGCCGCGCAACAGCCACAACTTCGGCGACACCTTCTTCGTCAGCAGCCGTGGCCTGAATATGCCGGCTGCACTCGCTGCCGACGGCTTCTGGGCGTTCGTGATCAGCATCGTCCTGGCCATTGTCGGCATCGTGCTGATGTGCCGCTGGGCCAACAAGCGTTTCGAAGAAACCGGCGTACCGTTCCACAAGTTCTGGACCGGCCTGGCAATTGCGCTGGTGATCCCGACCCTGTGCGCGCTGATCTTCGGCGCTCCGCTGCACTGGGAAATGCCCGAGCTCAAGGGCTTCAACTTCGTCGGCGGCTGGGTGTTGATCCCGGAACTGCTGGCATTGACCCTGGCGCTCACCGTGTACACCGCAGCGTTCATCGCCGAGATCGTGCGTTCCGGGATCAAGTCGGTCAGCCACGGCCAGACCGAAGCCGCGCGTTCCCTCGGCCTGCGCAACGGCCCGACCCTGCGCAAGGTGATCATCCCGCAAGCCCTGCGCGTGATCATTCCGCCGCTGACCAGCCAATACCTGAACCTGGCGAAGAACTCTTCGCTGGCGGCCGGTATCGGTTACCCGGAAATGGTTTCGCTGTTCGCCGGCACCG
>NZ_RCNZ01000049.1:0-7391 GCF_004307525.1 Pseudomonas sp. Sample_21
AATACGTCGCCTTACATCACGTATGTAAACGTCAGTATTTTCTATTAATGCGAGTAACCGCTTCAGTTTGTAGGTGACACCATGAACCGTCATTGTTTTCGTCTGATTTTCAGCAAGTCCTTGGGCTTCCTGATCCCGGTGGCCGAAATCACCACCACCACCGGTAAAGGCCGCCAGGCCGGACAAACCCAGGGCCGCGCCGCGCCGAACGCGCCAGGCTTTCAGTTGCAAACCTTGTTCGCCAGCGTGCTGTCGGTGATCCGACCCGACGCCCGCCGCGGCGGCCTCAAGGGCGCCATGCTGCGGCGCATCCTGGTCACCGCCGCGCTGCTGCCCGCGGCCGTCTACGCCGACATGGTGGTCGACCCCAATGGCGGGGCCAACACCCCGGGCATGTCGTCCTCGGCCAACGGCGTGCCGGTGGTCAACATCGTCGACCCGAACGCCAAAGGCTTGTCCCACAACAAATTCCAAAGTTTTGATGTGGTGCAACCCGGCGTCATCTTCAACAACAGCACCACCGATGGCGTCTCGCAGATTGGCGGGTACACCATGCACAACCCCAACTTGAATCACCAGGCCAACGCCATCCTGGTCGATGTCACCGGCACCAACCCCAGCAGCCTGGCCGGCGCCCTGGAAGTGTTCGGCGGCACCGCGGACCTGATTATTTCCAACCAGAACGGCATCAGCCTCAACGGTGTGTCGACGATCAATGCCAACAGCCTGACCACCACCACCGGTAAGGCCGTGGACTCGCCCGATGGCCTGCAATTTCTGGTCGACGGCGGCAAGGTCAAAATCGAAGCCGGCGGGGTCGACACCAGCGGCCTGACCTATTTTGACGTGGTGGCGCGCAGCATCGAATTGCAAGGCGCGGCGGGCTCCCAAGATCAAAAAACGGACATCAACCTGGTCGCCGGTCTTAACACCTATAACGCGGCGACACGCACCGCCACGGTCAACAGCACCTCCGGTGCCAACACCCCGGAATTTGCCATTGACGGCAGCCTGGCGGGGGCCATGTATGGCCACAATATTTCCCTGACCAGTACTGAAAGTGGTGCCGGCGTGCGTCACCAGGGACTGATCAAGTCCAGTGCCGACATTGCCATTTCGGCCAATGGGGATGTCGGCCTGGCCACGTTGGTGGCTGGCGGCAAAGTCGGCATCGATACCACCGGTTCGATTGCCATCGGCAATGGCACCGCAGGCCAGGGCATCGACGCGCAAAAAGCGGTGACCCTGCACGCCGGTCACGGCATCACGGTCAGCAACGACATCAAAGGCGAGACCCTGCAGATTACCGCCAGTGACCTGTTGGTTCAGAGCGCAAACCTGATTGCCACCCAAGCCGAAGGGGCCGGCCCGGTGAGCGCGATCACGATCAAGGTTGGTAACTTTACCTTGAGCGGCACCTTGGTGGCCGTGAACTCGGCGCACATTCCTTACGGACCGAATCAGCCGCTGGTGTTGCATAACGGCAAGCTGATGGTCAAGGTCAATGGCACGGACTACAGCACCGACTTTACCCTGTCCGCCACGGCGATGATTCTCTCGGCCAACGGCGTATCGATTGAAGCCGACAACTTCCTCAACGATGGTGGGGTGATCCAGGACACCAGCAAAAGCGGCATTAACATTGCTGCCCAGCACCTGGTGAACAAGGGCATCGTCACCACCAAGGGCGACCTGAATTTGGTCGCCGATGTGCTGGAAAACCTGTGCACCGGGATTAACCAAACCCTGTGCGTGGGCTTTCTGGCCGGCGGCGATGCCAATGTCCAGGCCGGGAGCCTGACCAACGATGCCGGTCTGGGCGCGGCCGGCAACATGAACCTGACGTTGAACAGTGACAGCAGCAACGGTGTGCACGGTTCGATCAGCGGCGGGAAAAGTCTGCAGGTGCAGCAGGCGCCAGGCAGCGCGGTGCACCTGAGCTCCGATGGCGAGCTGTACAGCGGCGCTGATTTGCTGATGGTGCTCAACGAGTTGTCATTGGGCGGCGCCTCGATCACCAGCGCGGGTGGCAGTGCCACGATGCAAATCACCGGCACCCTGGAGAGCGCGGGCAAAATTGTTGTGGGCAAGGACCTGAACATCACGGCGACCGACGTCATCGCCAATGTCGGCAGCTCAATGAGCGCGGCTCATGACATCACGATCGCCGCTCAGAAAACCTACAGCTCGACCGACCAGACCCTGGTGCGTGCTGAGAACACGGCGCATATCGAGGCGCAAGAGTCGTTGAGCAACGGCGGTATCATCTACGGCGCGAACCGCGTCGACCTGCTCACCGATGGCCAGTTGACCAACGGCGCGGGCGTGGCCATTGCCGGCCAGACCATCACCCTCAAGGGCGATGCGCTGATCAATGAAAGCGGCGCGACCATTGGCGCCTCGGAACTGGTGGACATTGACGTCGCCGGAGACCTGATCAACGACGCCTCGGTGATCACCGCCGGCTCCCAGGTCAACCTCCACGCCGGTGGCACCGTCTCGAACACCAACGGTTCGCAGATCATCGGCGGTGACGTGACGATCGATGCCGCGCAGGTGATCAACAACGATGCCATGATCGTGGCCAGTGACTTGATCATCAACAGTGCCGGCGACGTGGACTTTTCCGGCCCCTCGTCCATGGTCTATGGCGACTCGATTGCCATCAACAGCCTGGGCAACCTGCACAACAGTGACGGCAGCCAGGTGTATGCCGAGACCGTGGCCTCGCTCAACAGCCTCGGGTCGCTGACCAACGATAGCGATGCGGTCATCTATGGGGCCAATGGGGTCAAGATCTCGGCCAACGGCGATGTGACCAATGCCAGCGGGGCGCAGATCAACAGTGACGAAAACGTCGACATCACCGCCAGCAACGTGACCAACACCGAGGCCGCGGCGATTAGTGCCGACCACGTGGTCATCAACGCCAGCCAGAATGTGCTCAATGCCCAGGATGCCGCCATCGTGGGTCAGAGCAGCGCGCAAATCAAGGCGCTGAACGGCTCGGTGACCAATACCGACGGTGCAGTGATGTCCGCCTCCGCCCTGGATATCCAGGCGCAAGACATCACCAACCAGAACGCCGGCAAACTGCGTGGCGACGACATCACCCTGACGGCCAGCAACAACTTCAAAAACACCAACGGTGGCTCCATCAAGGCGTCCAACAGCGTCACGATCGACAGCAAGAACTTTGCGGCCTCGGACAGTGAAATCCTCGCCAGCAAAGACATCCACATCGCCACCGACACCTACGCCAACACCGGCAATATTGCCTCCCAGGACACCGCCACCCTGACCATCAAACATGGCGGCGACCTGACCTTGAGCACCACACAGAAAGCCCCGGTCGCCGCTCAGCTGTTGACCCTCAACGCGCACGACGTCACGGTCAACGACGCGCTGAACAACCCCGGCAGCATTCAGATCAATGCCAGTGGTAAGGTGCAAAACAATGACGCCATCGTGACCGGCAAAAGCCTGTTTGTCGACGCCAGCGAGTCGATCGTCAATAACACCCATGCGCTGATCTGGGCCGCCGATGACATCATGCTCAAGGCCGGGACGGCGATCAACAACCTGGAAGATGCCCTGATCATGGCCGGCGACGCCATCTCGCTGACCGCCCATGACATCCTCAACTATGCCGGGCGCATCAGTGCCGGCGGCGATTTGACCCTGGAAGCCAGCAACATCACCAACCAGGGCATCAGCACCGGTGGCTTGGTGCAGGGCCCATCGACCAGTGCCGACGGCTACTACAAGTGGAACCACGATGCACGTTATGACGAGATGTGGATCTCGATGGAACTGCCTAGTTACAGCTCCAACCGCACCACCAAGCAGGCGGTCATGGAAAGTGGCGGCAATGTCGCGATCAACCAGGGCGAGCACAAGGGCACCGGTTCCAATGTGACCAACCAGGATGGCCTGATGGTCGCCACCGGCAACATGGCGATCGACGGCAACCTGAAAAACATGACCTCGCACGATGACCTGGCGTTGTCGACCTACCTCAAAACCCCGAGCACCGTCACCATCACCGTGAAGGACAAGCTGGCGAAGAAAAATCCCACGACCCAGGTTTACTCGAGCATGTGGGACTTTTTGGACCAGACTTTTGGCCACGATGACAAGCATAAGATCTGGGGCGCGTATTACTACTATGACGGCAACACCGCCGCCGCGTTGAAAAACATCAACGATCCGAAGTTCAACCAGATCATGGCCGCCACTCTGGGGGCCGATTGGCGCACCCAGGACTATGAGACCCTGTCCGCACGCTGGAATGCCTATGCCAGCGGGCAGAGCCCAGACCCGGTCAAGTCCTATTACGCCGCCACCCGGTCGGAAATCGCCACCGGTGGCAACTTTGTGCACACCGGCGGTTCCTTTGAAAACGGCGGCGGGGTCGTCCAGCAAAAAACCGTCGACGTCAGCATCGGCAAAAACGACACCACGGCCATTGCCGGTGATTTCGACAGCAGTTATGCCTACAAAAGTGCCTTTGATCCCAAGGCGCCATTGTCTGAGCTCGAAAACGCGATGAACCCGAGCTACGTCCAAGACAACCTGATCAACAATGACATGTTGTTCCAACAAACGACAAAGCCGGCACCTTTTGACCCCGATGCGTTTGCCGCGGCCGGCCTGCAAGGCAAACAAAATGGGGCCAACGGCTCCGCCACGATGACCCCAATCGTGCCGCTGTATGAAACCCGTATCGAATACGTGGACCAGAGTCAGTTTTACGGCTCCTCGTACTTTTTCGAAAGCGTGGGGTACCACGCCGACGCCCCGGTGTCGGTCATCGGTGATGCCTATTTTGACAACATGATGATCACCCAGACCATCCAGGCCACCTCCGGCACCTACATGACCGTGACCTACGGAGTGTCGGGGGCTGACATGAGCAAGCTGCTTATGGACAACGCCGGGGTTGAGGCTGAGCGTTTGGGCCTCACCGTGGGTGTGCCCTTGACCCAGGAGCAATATGACAGCCTGGAATTGGACATCGTCTGGTACGAACCGGAAGTGGTCGATGGCGTGCTGGTTCTGGTACCGAAGGTGTATTACTGCCCGGCCACCCTCGCGGCCATGGACACCACCAAAGAAGCAGATTCGGTGATCCAGGCCGGCGGCACCCTCACCACCGACAACACCGACTTCACCAACGTCAACGGGGTGGTCAAGGGCCACGACGTCACCATCACCAGCAGCGGCGATGTGCAGAACCAGGCCACCGGCGGCAGTCAAGGCGGCATCTATGCCAGCGCCGAAGGCGGCAAGCTGATCGTCGATGCCGCCGGTGACGTCAACAACCAGGGCGCCACGGTCAAAGGCAATCATATACAGGTCAAGGCCGGCGGCGACATCACCGCCTCGACCACCATGACCTATGACCAGGATGGCTCGTTGGTCTCGCGCAGCACCGGCGATATCCTCGGCAGCGGCACCGCCTCCACCGTCCATCTGACCGCGGGCAAGGATGTGGTACTGACCGGGGCCGACGTCGCCGCAGGCCGGGTGGCCGTGGATGCAACCAACCTGATCATGAACGATGTCAAGGAAGTCTCTTCCTCGCACAAAGACACCACCACCAGCGGTTTTGCCTCGCGCAACACCACGATGCAGGAAAGTGCCAGCGCCACCGGCGTGGGCAGTAACATCGTCGCCGGTTCCCTGAACATCAACACCTCCAACGACGTCCTGGTCAACGGCAGCAACATGACCGCGCTGCACTCGCGGATCGATGTCGGCGGCTCGATGATCGCCAAAACCTCGGAAAACCTGAGCTATGACCATCAAACTACCCAACAAATCGGCTGGGTAGCCGGTGCCAGTGTCTCGGCTGGCGGGTACGTGGCCAGCGCCTCGGCCAGCACCGCCCATGGCGGCAAAAGCTACGCCGGGGAGATGGCCGAAGGTGGTTTTTCCACCAACGGCGGCGCCAGTGCGCACACCGGGTTGGAAATCAGCTCGTCCGAACACAGCAACAGCAGCGTGACCCAAAGCAATTCGCAGTTGAACCTGGGGACCGGCAAGGTGACGGTGGAGGACACCTTCGACTTCGGTGGCGCCGACATCAACACCGCGAAAGGCTTTGAAAACGCCAAGCTGCGGGTCAAGGCTGGGGACATCCAGACCACCAAATACGAAAGCGTGAGCGACGACGAATCCAGCGCCAAAGGCATGTTCATCGGCCACACGGCCAGTGCCGACTCGGTGTTTATCGACGTGTCCAACGACATCGGCAAGCTGGCGACCGACGCCTCCGAAGGCATGAGTGTTGCGCCGGGCCTGACCACCCTGGAAATGCTCGGTGATGTGGAGCGCATGGCAGTGGGCTCGTGGGGAATGGTCTCCGGCGGGGTTGCCATTGGCGGCGGCGCGGCGTCCGGACAGACGCTGACCAAAACCGAAAACACCAACCAGGTCGGCGGTAACGTCAGTTTCACCTCCACCAAAGGTGACATCACCCTGACCGGGGTGAAAACCACCAACCCGGATGCGGTGGTCATCCTCAACGCCGGTGACCATGACGTTAACCTTAACGCGTCGAAAAGCACCACCACCAGCACCAGCAAATCCAATGTCGGCGGCATCAACGCTACCGAGACCAACAGCTGGAACCCGATAACCGGCGATACCGTCAGCGGTACGGTCGGCGTGGGCGCCAAACATAATGATTCGAGCCAGGACAACACCCATTACACCAACACCGACATCAGCGGTTCGCACGTGATTGTCAGGGCCAACGACCTGAACATGGTCGGCGCCAATATCTCCGGCAAGGTCAACGCCGACCTGAGCGGTGAACTCAACATCACCAGCGTACAGGACACGCAAAACTACACGCACACCCTGGGGGCTGGTGGCGCTTCCGCCGGTGTGGCGGTAAACAGCCATACGTTGTTTGTTGTGCCGAGTTTTGTCGGCGGTGTCGGCGGCGTCGGCGGGCAGGATTACGACAATTACCAAAAGGTGGAAAAACAGTCCGGGATCAGTGGCACGGCCGACAGCAGCATCCATGTCGGAGGCGATATGAACCTGACGGGCGGTTATGTGGCGGGCGGCGGCAACCTGCAAGTGGATGGCGCGGTGAATGCCAAAGACCTGACTGACAGCCGTAATAAAGACGGCGGTTACGGCGGCGGTGGCGTCGGCTTCAACCCCAACGGCATCGGCGGTATTGGTTTGATGGGCGGCCGTGTAGACCAGGTGCATTACAGCGCCGACAACAAGGCCACGGTGGACATGAACCTGACCGGCAAGGACGGCGGCGCGGCCACCGTCAATGGCAATCTCAACACCGACATGAACAACCGTCTGGTGGTGAACCAGGATCAGAAGATCGCCGGCAACGACATCAAGCTGGGTATCCCGAC